>CAVJSY010000161.1:1272-16966 GCA_963652285.1 Oribacterium sp. | reverse complement strand
TTGATAAGGATTAGCAAATTGGCAATTTTTAAAATTAAGCAAAAAAAGAATAGCATTCTTTAATATTGAAGCTATTTTTCCTTTACCTTTATTATAATTTTAGTTATTTTTTAAAATTGCTATTATATAATGGATTATTTTTTTAAATTAGGTTATTTTTAAATTTTTTATTTTTTATTAGGTAATAGCATGTAATAATTGATAGATAAATTAAATTACATAAAAGAGATTAATTTTTGTTAATCTCTTAAGTTATAAATATAGAAAAATAGGGCTCCATCATTTAGACAGTGCCCTTGCAAAAATGTATTACCATTTTTTCCTTGCATAGATAATGTAACATATTTTTTTATCTATGTCAAACTATTTAATTAATGATTATGCACCTCTTTGTCAACAATCTGTATCATTTGACTTTGTATAAATAATTTTCTATTTCTTTAACAAGATTATTTACATTTTTTCTATCGTTCTTATTACCATGTGAAATAAAATCATTCCACTCTTCTAAAACTTCATCAATATTATTTTCATTTACTTTATCTCTAAGTATAGCACGAGCAGTTTTTTCATAACCCATTATTGCTACTACCCCTAAGGCTTTGTAGTATGATTTTTCAGGAATATTAAAAATATTATAGAAGTGTAGTGCTAAATCATCATCTACTTTTCTTGGATTTTTAATAATTATTTTATTAGTTCTATATATTGTTGTTGCACCTTCTATTTTTACAATTTCTGCATCTTTTGGCACTTTAACATCATATATTGTATCTCCACGATGTAACCATCTTAATATACATTCTTCGCTGCAATAATTATATCATTTATACTTATTTATTCATAGTTTATATAAAAATTTTTACATTTTATAAGTAATATTTTGTAATATGAGCAACTAAAAATTATCTCAGTATATATGATTCTAAATAAATCACTTCACGATGTCAAAAAACAAAGGATACTCCTAATCTGTTTGTTTATTTTTTACTAGTTTTATTACTTTACATTTTTTATGATTATTTGTTTTTGCTTCTGGTGTTTGATTAATGGATTGTGTGTCTTTTAAAATATCTAGTATTATTTTTTTTATATTGTTATAATTTAACCTATCATTAAAACTTAATTTAGATACATCTAATTCATAACTTAACTCTTCCATTATTCCTTGATAATATTCTTCTGATATACTATCATATTTTAATAAAGTTTTTTCTATTCCTAGATTAGTTGCTACCAAATACAATAATGTTATTTCATCTAGTAAATAATGATCAACCGCTTTATACTCCATATATTCATGTACTTTATTTATTATTTCATTACATTTTTTTCTTTCTTTTGTTTCAATATACTTATTCCAATTATTCTTTATTGCATTTAATTGTTTTGAAATATCGTCAAGCAAGTAGATATGACTACTTAAATATGATGATAACATCTCATCATAGACTGCTATAAAATCTAATATACATTTTTTAATTCCTATTTTTTCTATTTTTTCAAATGTATAAAATTTTTGATGAAGATAGTTTTCAATCACAATATCATATTCTTTAAAAATATCTTTGATTATTGCTTTAGCATAATAATCTAATATAACTTTACTACTATTAAAAGCACCATAAATGATTAAAAAGCCCATTCCTAAATCATCCGCTGCTTCTGTATTCATTTTTAATTTTCCTATTTCTATCTGTAATCTATTTAAACTATAATGAGACTCTAAAAGCAATTTGTATTTTTCGTAATTTTTACTATTTTTGTCTTTTACTAGATTGCACATAATTATTAATAATTCTATATAATTTTGTTCATTTTCTTGATTTTCTATATAAGTATCTGCTACTAAAGTAATTAAATTCTCATCTTCTTTAAACTTATTAATTATAAACTTAATAAATCTATAATCTGCTTTTACACTATCTTCAGCTAAATTATAAAAGTTTTTGTCATTTGATACATTTATTACATCTATCATAAAGTTAGTGTTGGACTCTAGTTCTTCTAATGTAAAATCTGTTATGTCTTCGCCATTTATGTAGTTATATACTATTTCTATACTATATTTTTTCATTTTCTTTTCCTCCTAATATCTTACTCTTTTACCTGCTGCTCTTATTCTTAATTTTCTTAAAGCTTTCTCCTCTTTTTGCCTTACTCTTTCTCTTGTTGTATCCATTAACTGTGCCATTTCTTCTAATTTATGACGCTCATATTCGCCAATTCCAAACCTTCTCTTTATTAATTCTAAATCAGCTTCATTTAAACAATTTAATAATACATTTAGTATTTGTGAATCATAATCATTTTCTATTATGGTTGTTTCCATATCTATTGATGAAATTTCTTCTAGTGTTTGAATTGAATCTGTTAGCCCACTATCAATTAATAAATATTTTAATTTATCTATCTTTGCTTTTGATAATTTACTACTATCTACTCCTACTAATGTATTAGTTATTGCTTCTAATAATGTATATATACTATATAAACAATAATATCCTGAAAAATATTTCAAAAAATTTTCATTTTTATTTAGTTCTTTTTTTAGTTCTTTTTTTATAAAATCTAGATATTTGTTATATGTTACTTCTGGGGTTATTTCCTTTAACTTAATGTAGTTTATTAATATTTTAGAAAAATTAGTTGTATTTAAAACAACCACTCTTTCAAAAGAATACTTTGCTATTGGTAATTTATCTAATAACTTTGTATAAAATAGATTATTATAGTTAAATATATTTGAATACATATCTATTGATAAAAGTATTTCGGCATCTATTAATTCTATCCATATCTCATAAATTGTACTTATCACATCATTCATATCATATGATGTTGTATTTGTAAAATAAATCTTATTTTTATTTATAAAAGTTAACGGTACATATAGTGTTTCTTCAATTAACCTTTTTCTTTTTAATTCTTTTTCTTTAATATTTGATTCTTTTTTTATCTCTATGAATAATTCTTGAGCTTCTTTTAATTTTAGTTTACCTAGTACTTTTATTTTCTCATTCCACATGTTTAATATTTTTAAGTTCTCTTCCATTTTAATCCCCCTTACTTTACTTTTTTATTTTGTCAGTACATTTCTTTTAATATATCTCTTACTATTTAATGAACAAAAGTATTTATCTCCTAGTGTGTCTTGAGTTAACTCTGTATCAGTATCCATTTTATCTGCTAATTTATATAGAAGTTCTATTTTTAATTTTCTATCTCTGTCACAAATATTTCCATATACTCCTATACTTATATCATACATACCTGAATTATGTATTTTATGCCATGATGATACATCTTGATATGAATATGGATTATGGGTAATAAATAAATTTGTTTCTGCTAATGATGTTGTTTTTGAAGTTGCTATTAAAACATTTCTATCAGTTATTATTAATCTTGATGATAATACTCCAAGTGTTATTCCATATGACGATACTATATCCATACCTTCATCACTTATGCTATCATATCTTCCTTTTCCTACTTCTGTTCCATCATATAATGGTATTTCCAAATATGAAAGATAATCTTTATACATTTTTGATGTCTGTCTATTTTGAACTATCCAATTTATAAAACCTTCATTGTCTTTCATTTTAGCAAAATTAATAATCTTTATTCCTCTAGTATTACAATATTGGCAATATAGTGCCATTAAATATTCTTTTAACATATATTTTCTCCCCTTTCGATGGTTTTTTCGTCAAAAGCACTAGTATTGTAACACAAATTGTGATATAATTAATATACATATTATTTATATGTTATATAACTTTTTGTTATATTTCGAATGGAGGTTATTTATGAATATTAATTTTGAATTATATAAAGTCTTTTATTATGTTGCTAAAAACAGTAGCATAAGTAGAGCCGCTAATGAGATGATGATAAGTCAACCCGCTATCAGTAAATCTATTAAAACTTTAGAGGAACAAGTTGGTACTCCATTATTTATTAGGAAGAGAGATGGTGTTATCTTATCAGAAGCAGGAGAAATTATTTATAATAAAATTAAAGATGCTGTCGAACTTATATGTTCTGCAGAAAACGATTTGGATGCTTTAACTAATATGGATACTGGTGTTATTAATATTGGTGCTAGTAAAACTATTCTTCATGAATTTTTAATGCCTTATATTAAAATTTTTCATAAAAAATATCCTAAAGTTAATATTAGAATATTCACTGATAAAACTGATTTACTTCTTAAGAAAGCAAAAATGGGACTAATTGATGTTATTTTTACTAATATGCCATATAATATTCCAAATAATTTCGATAGTTTTAAATTAATGGATTTGCATGATTGTTTTGTAGCTAATGAAAACTTTAAATATTTAAGGGGTAAAATTATTACTAAGAATGACTTGGAAAAACTTCCTTTACTAGTTTTAACTAAAGGGGCTTCTACTAGAATTAGACTTGATGAATATTGTACCGATAATAATATTGTTATTAATCCTGAAATGGAGTTTGGTAGTAATACTTTAATTAAAGATTTTACACTAGCAGGATTTGGTATTGGTATGCTTACTGAAGAACATATTAAAAACGAACTAAAAGATGGCATCTTATTTAAAATTAATATTGAACTACCGCTTAAGGAAAAATATTTAGGTATGATTTACGACCATAATAGTACTGGATATATTAGCAAGAATTTTATCAAATATATAAAAGAGACGACAACTAAATAGTTTATCGCCTCTTTTGATTGCTTGGAGTTATTAATTCTTCTAAATTGATTTTTAATATTTGTTCGATTCCTTGCTGAATGCTAAATTCTAATTCTATTGCTTCTTCGGATACTTTGGCAGGTAAATCAAGATTTGAAAATACTGTTAGATGTGCTAAAGCCTGCTCCTCAGGAGTAAATTGTACACCGCCTCCATCTAAATTTTCATTCATTATTCTCTTTACTATTTGACAGCCATCATTATCTCCAAAGATTTTTCTATATTTTTGTAGTGTCAATAGTTTTTCATTATTTTTTCCTACTTTTATGTTTTCGGCTTTGCCTGTTATTAATGTATCTGGAATATACATTCCCAACTTATTATCTAATAAAAAGCCACTGAAAATAAAATCTTTAGATTGCTTTTTTGTTAGAATTAAATCATTTAATATACCAACCATTGTTGGCTTTTTATTTACAAAATCTTGTCCATATCTAGTTGCTGCAATTGTAGCATATTCTTCATTTGGTTTTTCTAAGTAGTGACCTTCTTTTAATTTTACTAAACAAAAACATGTTTTAAAATAGTCTCCTCGCATAAATGAACTTGTTTTTAGTATTATTTTTTCCCAAGGTAACATTTGATATACTTTGCCATTTTCTTCTATTAATCCACCTTCTGCTATTATACTTTCTTTGTTCTTTATCAATGATAATAATACTTGCTCTGCTCCTGCTAATTCGCTTAAACCTAGAACTTTTCTTACTTTTTCCGATAAATATTTGGCTCTTGGTATTCCCAATATGTGTGGTATCCTTTTTGTATCTAGTACATATTTAAATGGAAATATAGTGCCATCTGCTAGTTCCGCATAATTTTCTATCGCTTCGTTATCGCTATCTAAATAATACTTCTGATATGTATCATAGCATAGACTTAAATTATCAAAAAGATTACCTATTAATTCTTTCATTATCTCATCTCTACTTCTAGTTTCTAAAGCATCAGAATATCCAGGGTAACTTTTAAGAAAGATTTTATTTTTTTCTAATCTATTTTCAGCACTTCTTGGTTCTGGTATCTTTCCTCCAATAGTAAATATTTTTTTTTGTTTTTTCTTTTTCTGTTTTTTCTCTTCTTCAGTCATATCTGGAGTTATTTTTATTTTAGATAATTCTTTAAAATGATATGTATCTTTTCCTTTAGTCTGTTCTAGAATGGCATTTCTACCACTTGCTTCTTCTTTTACTATATTTGAACCCATAGATGCTTCAATTAAGTTTATTAATGAGATATCATCAAAAGTAAATCTTTTACTGAACATCATTGCCTTTTCTTCTATATCACTCATAATTTTATTTTGTAATTCTATTGGATAATTATTTAATTTACAATATCTTTCAAAAACTAATTTTATTTTATCTATATCTTCGGTTGCCAATGTCATTTCTACATTTTTACTAAAATGTTTTAAACACACATTATTTATTATTATAGAACTTATTTGGTTATAACTATATACAATATAGTTTTCTATGTTTTTTATTGCAACCATAATATTTGCATCATCACTATAAACAATCTTATATTCTTCTAACTTAGTCATAATCTCATTAAAATTGTAAATTATTTCACTTTCTATTTTTTTTACATCCAGTAGCGACATTCCAAATATGTCTTTTAATATTTCTATAATTAAAAATTCGTTCACTATCCGTATTACCTCCTTTATCATTAATTTAAGTATATCATAATTTTAATAATTTGTATGTTATATTTGTTTGCTTTTTCAATATTTTAGCATTTTATATATAAATTTTTATTGCTTATATATAATACAACATAAAACTTTTAATTTAGAGACTACAGGCTCTAAATTACCTCACGAGACCTTAGGCTCGAGAGGACAAAGAAAAAAAGAAACTAGTTAATTCTAATTTCTCTCCTTTATTATATTTTTACTACAGTAGTATGTTACTAAGAAATATCCTCCATAGATTACTACTAGAAATACGGCGGTTAATATTACTGATGATAGTAATGATTCTGTTCCTATTGTTTTTAAGATATAATTAGCAAATTCTATTCCAAATATTGAATGAATTATAGCTAGTAATAATGGGAATAGGAAGAATACTGCTATCTGATTAAATAAGGCTTTGTTTATCATTTTCTCATCAGTTCCTATTTTTCTTAACATATTAAATCTTTCTTTATTATCAGTACTTTCTGATAATTCTTTTAAGGCTAAGATGGCTGCACTTGATATTAAGAAAATTATTCCTAGATATAGTCCTACAAATGTTACCATTGCTCCTAGTCCTATAGATGATGCATAAATATCTATTTTGGTATTATATGTTATTATGGTATCTTTGTTAAAATGATTATTTATTATAGTGCTAACTGTTTCTTCGATATCTTCTTTTTCTTCTTTGGTATCAGCTTGATAGTTGGCCGCTAAAACATTTTTATATGGATGAATACCTTCTAAGGCATTATCTGGTAATATTATTATTCCTGTATTAGTAGCACTTCCATTTAATTCAATAAAACCATCTTGACATTTTTGATATTTCGGATAGTAATCTTTACCATTTATAGTTAGTTTGGTATTATTTTTTAAGGCAAGGTTACGGATATCCGACATCATCTTATAATTGGCTATAATTACATATTCATTATCTTTTAGAGTTAATTCTTTTTTATTATATAGTTTTGCTAGACGATTGTAATCACTTAATTTTACTAGGTCTTCTCTTATGTTATAAGATAGTGCTGGATAATCTTTTCCTATTTGTTCTATTTGGTCTCCAAAAGAATCTTTTAGGGTTATTTCTTTTACTCTATATATATTTATGTCTACTACATCTTTTAGACACTTATATACATCTAATCTTTGTAAGGTATCTTTAGCAGTGGTATTATAATCCTCTATTATCTCTTTTGAAAAGTTTTCTTGTTCTTCTTTAGATAATGATTCTTGTAATTTTGAAAACTGTATATCAACTGGTGCTAAATCTTTTAGATTACCTGATAGGGAGTTCTTTAAGGATAATGCTGATGAAAAGGTACATATAGTGAAGAATAACATTAGGCATATTATTGTCATTGAAAAGACAGTGGTATTTATTTTACTACTTATTTGACGAACGGTAAAACTATTTAGTCCTTTGTAGTAGTATTTTTTTAGATGCATTACTATCTTTAGGATTAGACCTGATAGTGACCAAAAGATTAGAAATGTTGATACGCATCCTAGAGCTATAGGCACTAATATTCCACTTATGGTATTCATTAGTGGTGAAGTACTAAATCCATCTGTTACTAGATAGTAAGCGTATGATAGTGCTATGACCGCGATTATGAATACTACTGTACAAATGATAGGATTTTTTAATTTTACTTTTTCGGATTTTTTATTACCATGTAATAGGTCTATTAGTTTACATTTGTTTACAATTATGGTGTTAAATATCATTACTATTAGATACATTATGCTAAAGTATAATAAGGCTTTTAGGGCCGCTGATGAAGAAAATGTAAACTGGAATTTTGTTAAGTCGGCTTCAAACATATTGGCTACTAAGATACTCATTAGTTGTGATAGTACTACTCCTAGGGCTAGGCCTACTCCTAAAGAGATGACTCCTATTATAAGAGTTTCAAAGAAAAGGATTAGGGATATTTTTCTTTTGGGCATTCCTAGGGTTAAGTAGATTCCAAATTCTTTGTTTCTTCTTTTTATGAGAAAACGACTGGCATAGATTATTAGAAATCCTAGAATGAATGAGACAAAGACACTTACTCCTCCTAGAATGGTTGTCATTAGTCTTATTATTTCACTTGTTGATGATGATACTTTTAGCATTACTGTTTGACTATCTATAGCATTGAAGACATAGAAGATGGCTACTCCTAGTACTAGAGTAAAGAAATAGATGGCATAATCTTTGATACTTTTGGTTATGTTTTTTAGTGACAATTTAAAGAGCATCATTTATGTCTCCTCCTAGTAAGGTTACGACATCTATTATTTTATCAAAGAATTCTTTTCTGGTATCATTTCCTTTACGAATTTCGTTATATATTTTACCATCTTTTATGAAGATTATTCTGGTAGCGTAACTTGCGGCATAAGCGTCATGGGTTACCATTAGAATAGTGGCTCCTAAAGTATTATTTAGGTATGTTAGTTTTTCTAGGAGCATTTTTGATGACTTCGAGTCTAGGGCTCCGGTTGGTTCGTCTGCGAGTACTAGGCATGGATTTGTTATTATGGCACGGGCAGATGCTACTCTTTGTTTTTGCCCTCCACTCATTTGGTAAGGATATTTTTTTAGTACTGATTCGATATCTAGCTCTCTTGCTACTTTCTTTATTCTTTTATCTATTTCTTTGGGACTTACATTTTGAATTGATAAGGCTAGTGCTATATTTTCATAGGCTGTTAAGGTATCTAATAAATTGAAGTCTTGAAAGATGAAACCTAAGTCTTCTCTTCTAAACTTATTTAGACTGTTTCCTTTTAGTTTTGTTATGTCTGTTCCTCCTACAAAAATGTGGCCAGCGGTTACTTTATCAATTGTGGATATACAGTTTAGTAATGTTGTTTTCCCTGAACCTGATGAACCCATGATAGCGACAAACTCTCCTTTTTCTACTTCAAATGATATGTTGTCTATGGCTTTAGTTAAACTTGATTTACTTCCATAGTATTTTTCAATATTTTCTATTTTTAGTATATTTTCCATATTATTTTCCTTCCTTTCGTAATTAATAATACTAGATAATAGGATATTTGTCGTAAGTTTAATATTACAGTATATTACTTTTTTGTAAGGTTAGTCTTCGGGGTGATAAAGTTTATTCTTGCCAAAGGTTATTTTGACGATGGTATATTCTTTTTCTTCAGATTCTATTTCTATTTTATGACCTAGTTTGGTACATAATTTTTTGGCTATGTATAGGCCCATGCCTGTTGATTTGATTTTATCTCTGCCATTAGTACCAGTAAATGATTTCTTGAAAACATTAGGGATATCACTTTTGGGTATGCCAATACCGTTATCTTTGATGGATAGGGTTATTTGTCTACTATCATCATGTGTTTTTATTTGAATATAGGAGTTTGGAATATCTTTTTTGTATTTGATGCTGTTATTGATAATTTGATTTAAAATGAATTCTAACCATTTGGTATCGGTATAGACTTCGGTATTTTTTATATCGACGATTAGGTCAATTTTATTTTCTAAGAGGTCGTCTTTATTTTTAAGGGCTACTGATGAGATTATTTTTTCTAGTTTTACTTTTTTGAAGATAAAGTCTTCACTGGTATAGTTACTTCTTACATAGTAGAGGATTTGGTCGATGTAGTTATCTAGTCTCCTTATTTCTTCAGTGTATTCTTTTGGTACTTGGTCTTTATGATTATGGTTCATAAGGATTAGACTTGATATTGGTATTTTTACTTCGTGTATCCACATCTCGATATAATCTTTGAAGTCTTTAGTGCTATTTATGTAACTACTGACATTTTCAATCATTGATTTGTTTATGTCATATAGAGTGTTATATATTAATTCTTCTTCGTAAGTAGTTGGTTTGGGTAAAGTTTCTAGGACTAGGTATTTTTTATCTAGATTTTTGGCATTGGTTATGAGGGTGGTATAGAAGGTTCTTTTTTGGAAATATGATATTAGGAGGGCTATGATTAGTGTTAGAAGTAGTAAGACTATGGTTACTATTATTAGTTCCTTCGGTACTTTGAAGGCTATGTCTAATAGGGTTATTAGAATTATTGATATGATTGTGATAATGATTATGGTTATTTTATCTTTTAGATAGTTTGTTAATTTCATAATAGTATATACCCTTGTCCTTTTCTTGTTTCTATAGCATCTGGATAGCCAAAGCCTTCTAGTTTACTTCTTAATCTACTTATATTTACGGTTAGAGCATTATCATTTATGTATTCTTCATTATTCCAAAGAATGGTCATTAGTTCATCTCGTGATACGATTCTATTTTGATTATTTAATAAGTGCTGAAAGATTAGCATTTCATTTTTGGTTAGTTCTAATTCTTTATTATTACCTGATAAGGTACCTCGTGATGATGATACTTCAAGGTCTTTATATTTTAATACTTCGTTACTATTATCTAATCTTTTGAATATATTTTGTATTCTTAGTAATAGAATGGTTGGGCTATAGGGCTTGGTTATGTAATCGTCTGCGCCATAAGAGATGGATAATATTTCATCAGTTTCATTTGCTCTTGATGTTACCATTATTACTGGAATATTTGATTCTTTCCTTATTTCTTTAAGTAACTGCTCACCATTCTGATATGGTATATTTATATCTAAGAGGATTAGGTCTATATTACTTTTTAATATTTCTTCTTTAGCATTTGAGAAGTCTTTTAATATTAATGCTTCATAGCCAGCATTTACTAGTAGTTCATATAATTCTTTAGATATTATGGTATCATCTTCAATTATCATTATTTTTTTCATATATTATATTTCCTTCTTTCTATAGTTCTATTATATCATTGTTTTAATTAGTTTTATATTACAAGTTTGTAAGGTATGAAAAAAAGACTTAGTACATCATTGTGATGTTTGTAAGTCTTTCTATCTTTTTAATAATAATTAAATTAAAATATATTTTAATATTTTTTTGACACTTTAAATTAATCTATATTATTTATTGCTATAGAATATTTTCCTCGCTACTATCCTCTTCTATAATTCCTCTCTTTCTTTTTATCTCTTTTTGTTTAAAAATCTCTCTATGTATTTTTAAGTAACTTTTTCTTTTTGGTGTTAATATAAAATTAAAAACTTTTTGCATTAATAGCAGATCACTTCTTAGTCTATAATCTTGTTCTATTAAATATGAAAATAATATAGTTCCATCTTCATCAATAGTTATTAAATGTTTATCAAATAAAGCATCTGCATTGGCAACCATCAATATGCCATTATTTATATCGTATGCTTCTTCTACTGAACAATCGCGGAATGCTTTAATATGTGAAGCTCTAAATAATGTTCCCGCCTTATCAAAGTCTGTTGTTATTTTTGTTAAAGGGCAAAATATTTCATTAGCATTTTTAGAAAAATTCATCATTTCTTCGGCTAATTGTTTTCTCCATCTAGATTGATCTTTTCTTGTTTTTTCTTCAGTATCAATAGTTGGATTTTCCTTAATAAACTCAAATATTTCTCGATTATAGTTTTTTATTAAATAATTCTCCCAGTTTTTATTATATTCACCTAAAATTGTGAAAAAGCGAGGATTTTTATCTAATAAAATAAACAGCTCTTTAGTATTATTTATTTTATCCTTTGACATTAAAATTATTAATTTATCATTCAAAAAAATTGACATTCTAAGTTTTTGAAATTCCACATCATCGTTAGTACCAAATCCATGGGATGCTTGAGTTAAATGAATTTTAGTAAACTTACCATCTGACAAATTAATTTTATAATCACAAAAATTCCAATTAGGATGTTTATCTAATTTATCAAATATTTTTTGAGTATATTCTATATCAAAATATTTTAAAGAGTCGTTAACTAAATATACATCTACTAAATCACTAATTACAAGTTGTTTTTCATCCTCTTCTAGCTCTCTTTCTTGTTTTTCTTTATTCTTATTTACTATATCTAAAAATTTATATACGTGTGTTGAAACTGTTATATTTGATTGATGAGCCGTACTGTTTGTACTAATCGTAGATATTCTATCGTTTCCTAAGACTTCTTCGTTGCTTTCATCTGAACTTTGTTTTTCTCTTTCTATCATTTCTTCAGTTGTTAAATAATATAAATAGTTTTTGTCATATCCGCTCTTTTCATTTCGTTTACCCTTTGATATCAAATCAGAATGAGTTATGTATTTTGTATATAATGAATATTCTTTGTTTGGATTTTGTTCCAAATATTCTACCATACTAGCTGATTTGCCCATTAAAAATTCTTTAATTTTTTCATAATCATTAATAATAATTTTCTTTTGTGAAGTTTTTTTAACCATTTTACCATTCTCCTATCTTATTTTTTTCTATATAATCAAAAAGATTTTTAGCTACTGCATAAACAACATTTACTGTAACCGCATTACCAAATTGTTTATAAGCTTGTGTGTCCGATACAACTTGTTTCCAATCACTAGGAAAGCCTTGCATTTTCCTACATTCATTTGGTGTTAATTTTCTTATATTTGTCTTATTTTTGTCACAATATTTTTCATGATTTTTAATATCTGTATAATAATTGTCTTGACTCGCCCTATGCATTTTATGCATTGTTGCAGTTAAAGTTTTACAAATTGATTGGTCTATTGTTGGTTTAACTATATATCCTTTTGTTCCTTTACCTAATATTGTTCCAATCATATTTGTACTAATAAAATATTTTTCTTCCACATCATCGTCTAATAAATCTTGAGCTTTTAAATCTAATTTCATAGGTTTTGGATATTCAAATGGTACTTTGTTAAAATATTTTTTATTAAATGCTACTATATAAACTCTATTTCTTCTTTGAGGAATTCCGTAATCTGCAGAATTAAGAATTTTATAATTAACATAATAACCCAACTCTTCCAAATCGCTCTTTATTTTTCTAAACGTTTTACCTCCATCATGATTTACTATATTTTTTACATTTTCTAAAACTACAACTTTAGTATCATGTTTTTTTATTATTTCTTTAATTGTAAAAAATAATGTTCCTCTATCATCTTTAAATCCTTTTAATTTTCCTAAGGTTGAAAACGGTTGACAAGGAAATCCACCTACTAAAACATCATGCTTGGGAATGTCTTCTAAATGCTCATTTATATCTCCTAAGACTATGTTTTCACTAATATTTTCTTTAAAAGTTTGTACACAGTATTTATCAAAATCATTTGCCCATATCATATCAAATCCAGCATTGGAGAATCCTAAATCAAATCCTCCTATTCCAGCAAATAAACTAATAGTCTTATATTTATAATTATTATGCTTGATTCTTTCCATAATTCACTTCCTCCTATAAATTGTATATTTCTTTTAAAATGGCTGTTAAAACATCAACAACAATAGAATTACCACTTTGCTTCAACGCTTGAGCCTTTGAAACTACAATTTTAAAATCATCAGGAAATCCCATTAATCTATAAGTTTCTCTAACAGTTAGAGCTCTTATTCTTCCATTTGTTGTTACATAATTATTAACACTTGCTCTATGTGAATTACCTTGAGTAGATAACAACGCTCTAGCTATAGGTAAATCTATTTCTGCATTTTGATGCATAAAGTTTTTTGTGCCTGGACACATTACATATTTTTTTAATTTTTCAGATAAATAATATTTTTCTTCCGGCTCTTCTCCGATCTTGTCTGTTATTTGTAATTTTCCATCAACACTTAAAAAATTACCTTCTTTAACGTTTTCAACAAGTAAATCTTGCATAGTATATTTTAATTCAATAGGTTTTGGGAATTCAAATCTATCACATTCTTCTTTACTTCTAAAACCGACAACATACAATCTTCTCCTACCTTGTGGTATTCCATAATCCTTGGCATTTAATATTTGCCATTTATAATAATATCCAAGATTATCAAAAATGTTTTGCATTACCTTCCAAGTATTGCCCTTATCATGTGTAAGAACACCATAAACATTTTCATATATAAATACTTTAGGTTGAATTTCTTTAACCAATCTTGCATATTCATAAAACAAAGTTCCTCTTGCGTCTTCAAGTCCACCACGACTACCTATTACAGAAAAGCTTTGACATGGACTACCACCTACAAATAAATCTATTTTATTCTTAAAATCACTACCATCCAAAAGTTTTACATCATAAAAAAAGTTGTCATTTTGCACTTCATAATTCGCTTTATAAGCTTGCTCTACAAAATTTGTTTTTCTTGATAATGTTTTATATAAATTTTCGACATATAACCTTTTTTCTTTAACATCTTTCATTTTCTTTACCTTTTGTAATTCTTTATTATGATCTATATCTATTTCAACATCTCCATTATCACATGCGAACTCTATTTGATAATCAATTGATAATCTCTTTAATGCTTGTTCAACGGCACCAATACCACTAAAAGCTGTTGCTAACTTTAACATAACTACCTCCTAAGTTGACCTGCGTCTATAATAATTATAACACAAAAATTGACCTATATATCACTAAATTAGCAATTTTAGACAAAAAATGATAGATCTCTAAATCCATCATTCTTGTTCGTATATAGATTTGTAATCACTTAACATAAGTTTCTCAAAATCATCTAACGTCTCATTTTTGATTATTTTCTTAACCATATCTAATGACAACCCATATTCTAACATGTTACTATATTTTTCATCGATATTTTTATTTTCTAATGATGTTGAAATATCAACTATATCAAAATCAAATATATAATCAAAATTATTTTTTTTAGAAAATAATTTAAAAATTGAAACATATAACCCGATATAAAAAGGTATTCTATATTCTATAATACTTGAAATAAATTTAAATGCATTATTATATAATTTAAAATCATCTATTTTACCATCTGAAATAAATTCGGATAACCATTTCTTACCAGATAATTCTAAAATTTTTTCTATATTTTTAGATGAGATTTCCATATCTTTCGGAATAATGCTATTATATTCGTTCCAAATATATTCTTTTCTTCTTTTTAATATATCTTTGATATTTCCCGATGAATGAATTGCATAAAATATTCCCCATAGAAATTTTTCATTCTTGCTATAGGCTTGTATATCTCCTGTATCAGAATATATATTAATACCAGCAGTCTTTATTTCATAAAAAACGTATTCTAAAGATTTTATAACGTCATTTCTATCTGAAGCCAATAAATTTTTTATAACTTGATATCTTTCACCATTTTTTTCTTTTTGATTTGTTTCACAAAAATATTTATATAAAATTAATTTAGTATTTCTTGACGTACAC
>CAVJSY010000161.1:0-1262 GCA_963652285.1 Oribacterium sp. | reverse complement strand
AGAAATTCTTAAATCTTCATCAGTTAATCCATATTCGGTCATTTTTCTATCTGTTTCTTTTTTTGTGTCAATTTCCTCTTTAGTTAACCATTTCTCATCAATAATATCTATTTCATAATCACTTCTTAACTTACCATTTTTAGGAAACTCATAATTTGAATTAGTAATTGTTACCCCATTTTTCTCTGCTTCTTTTAATCGTTCACTTATCGTATTTTTAACAGCATAAATATACCCTTTACTATACTTACCAAATCTACCCGCTCTACCACTTAAATTTAACATATCAAGATTAGTCATTTTCTTGTTAGCTCCAGCAATCTCATTTGTTATTATAATATTTTTAGCGGAGCTATTTACTCCTTCGGCAAATGCTGTAGTTACCACTAAGACTTTTAAAAATCCTTCATTAAATAAATTTAATATTTCTCTTTTTATATACCTTGGTATTGGTGATATATATAACCCCACTCCTTTTTTTAATGCCTCTAATACATACCAATTGCTATTATCGAATGTATAATTATTTACTAAATGTTCATAAAATTTCTTAAATCTATCGTTTGTATTTATACATTCTGTTATATCATTATTAATTAAAGGTAAGATTTTTTTTAATTCAGCCGGATACATTACGTAAATGATAGTACTATCATTTAAATAAGGCAATATTGTCATAGCCTTAATAATACCAGCAGCATTAGACTTATATGATATATTAGTTGTATTAAACAATTTTTGTGCTTTCGTCTGAGTTGAAACATCTTCAATTTGATGGCCTACATAATTATAAGTTCTATCAACAAATGTAACATCATACTTGTTAAAAAACTCTAATATAGACTCACTTTTATTATAGGTATAAGGAGAAAGAAAAATTAATTTAGAGTCAGAAGCACCACATAATTCGAAAACCATTCTATATTTGCTTGAGCGAGTATTTAAAATATCATCTATATTATATTTTATTTCATCTTCAGACTCTTCAATTTTATAAGACTCATCTATAACTATAAGATCGAATTTAATATTATCGCTTTCATTTAATAACAAATATTTCTCTGGCGTAAGTATATATAGAGAATTTCCTTTATTTTTATGAGGACTAGTCAATATTTTATATTTATTATATGTTTTCCTATTAAACAATAAAAATTTATAGAATAATTCTTCTTCCAAGGAATTTGTTGGAACGATTACACATATATTATCGTAAATTTGATAATTCAAATATATATGCTCAAAAATAAGGCTTGTTTTCC
>CAVJSY010000160.1:0-5430 GCA_963652285.1 Oribacterium sp. | reverse complement strand
CTCTACGTCCCAAGCGTAGCGCTCTACCAAGCTAAGCTACTTCCCGAAAAATAAATGGTGGAGAATAAGGGACTCGAACCCTTGACCCCCTGCGTGCAAGGCAGATGCTCTAGCCAACTGAGCTAATTCCCCATCGACAAATAAAATTATACCAACAAATAATATCATTGTCAACTATTTTTTATAAAAAATTTCAAAATATTCAATTTAAAATATTGTAGATATATTATTAATATGTTATAATTAATACGGAACAGGAGGAATTTTTATGGAAACAGCCTTATTAATAGTATCAGTATTACTAATTATAATAGTTTTATTACAAAGTGGAAAAGCAGAATCAGCAGGTCAAATAGTACAAGGAGGATCATCTGATTTATTTACTAATCGTAAAGAAAGAGGATTTGAATTATTCATAAGCAGAGTAACAATGTTACTTGGAGTTGCATTTTTTGTGCTATCATTATTTATATCATTATAGACTTACAAAGTAAGTCTTTTTACATAAAATAAGAATAAGAAGGAGAATTTATATGGAAAACGACATAATTAACATATTATCAAATAAAGAAAGGCCAAATTTATCTACTATAGAAATTAACGATCTATTAGGATATACAACAATAGAAGAATATCAAAAATTAGATAAAAAATTAAAAGAAATGGCTACTCTTGGAATATTATATTATAGTGAAAAAAAGAAAAAATATCTATTACTAGAAAATAGTCATTTAGTAAAAGGTAAATTATTAATGAATAGAAAAGGCTTTGGATTTGTAGAAATTGGAAATGGCAAAGACGATATATATATTAATAAAAACAATTTAAATACTGCAAGACATAACGATATAGTATTAATAGAATTAATAGGAGATAAAACAGAAGGAAAAATAATAAAAATTTTACAAAGAGATGAAAGTAAAATAGTAGGTACAATTTATTTTAAAGATAAATTATGCTACGTTCACCCAGACTCTAAAGAATATATAGATATGCAAGTAACAAAAGAAACAAGCAAAGGTCTAGTAGAAGGTCATAAAGTTGTAGTATTACCAATAAATGGAAGTAAATATTTAGCAAACGTAATAAAAGTAATAGGTCATAAAAATGATGTAGGTATAGATATAGTATCATACGTATACGCTCATGACTTTAAACCAAACTTTCCTGAAGAAGTAATAAAATACTTAGATTGCATTCCTGATGAAATAGAAGAAAAAGATACAATAGGAAGATTAGACCTAAGAGATAAAACAGTCTTTACAATAGATGGTGATGATACCAAAGATATAGATGATGCAGTAAGTATAGATAAAAATGAAGATGGAACATATAACTTAGGAGTTCACATAGCAGATGTAAGTAATTATGTAAAAGAAAATACTCCATTAGATGATGAAGCATATAAAAGAGCAACAAGTGTATATCTAGTAGATAGAGTTATACCTATGTTACCCCATAAACTATCAAACGGTATCTGTTCACTTAATCCAAATGTTGATAGATTAGCACTATCTTGTCTAATGAAAATAAATAAACAAGGAAAAGTAGTAAAATATAACATAAGAAAGACTGTAATAAGAAGTAGAATTCAAATGACTTATAACAAAGTAAATCAAATATTAGATAAAAATGAAATTCCAGAAAATTATGAACCATTCGTAAATGACTTAAGATTAATGAAAGAATTATCAGATATACTAAGAACAAAAATGATATCTAGAGGTTATATAGAATTTTCTTCTCCTGAAGCAAAAATAATAGTAGATGAAAACTGCCATCCAATAGATATCAAATTAAGAAATGAAGGAACTGGAGAAAATATGATAGAAAACTTTATGGTAGCCGCTAATGAAACAGTAGGTAGTCATATATTCTATCAAAATTTACCAGGAATATATCGTGTCCATGATAAACCAAATGAAGAAAGATTATCAAGCTTCTTTGACTTCTTAGCAGCAAGAGGATATGTAGTAAAAGGAAAAAGAGATAATATAACTAGTAAAGATTTACAAAAGGTATTAGAACAATTAAAAGATAAACCAGATTATCATATATTAAATGACATGGCAATAAGATGTCAGGCTAAAGCAATTTACTCAAGCGTTAATATTGGACACTTTGGATTAGGAAGTAAATGTTATTCACACTTTACATCCCCAATAAGAAGATATCCAGATTTAATATTACATAGATTAGTAAAAGATTATGAAGAAAATTATTCAGAACAAACCATAGAAAAATGGGCTGAAAGATTACCAGAAATGGCAGAACATTGCTCTATCAAAGAACAAGATGCTGTAAAATGTGAAAGAGATGTAGACGATATGAAAAAAGCAGAATACATGCAAGATCATATTGGAGAAACTTTTGAAGGAGTTATATCTGGAGTACAAGAATTTGGCTTCTTCGTAGAATTAGATAACACCATAGAAGGATTAGTAAAATCATCAGGATTTAATTATAATGAAAAAGCCAAAATGTTAACCAGCCAAGATAAGAAAAAACAATATAGATTTGGAGATAGAGTTAAAGTAAAAGTAATAAACGCTAATAAAGATACATCTATGATAGATTTTGAAATAGTAGAAAAGTAGGAGAAGTTATGAGAAGAAAAAAGAAAAGAAAATTAAAATTAGGAAATATTTTTATTGCATTATCATTAATAGCTTTATTTGCTTTAGTAATATTTTATGGAAGTAAACAAATATTAAAAAAAGAAGTAAAAACAGAAACTAAAAATGAAAGTACAAAAGAGGAAGTTAAAGAAAAAGTATATACAACATCTGTAATCACAGCAGGAGATAACTTAATACATTCAAGTCTTTACAATGAAGCTCATAGAAATGCTAATTATGACGGATATGACTTCTCACCAATGTATGAATTATTAAAACCAATAGTATCAAGTTATGATATAAAATATTATAACCAAGAAACAATTTTAGGAGGATCTGACATAGGATTAAGTGACTATCCAACATTCAATTCTCCATACGAAGTAGGAGATACTATGATAGACCTAGGATTTAACCTAGTATCTCTTGCCACAAACCATACAATTGATTCAGGAAGTAAAGCCGTATTAAATTCGAGAGAATATTGGAATTCTAAAGAAAATGTTTTAGCAGTAGGTTCTTATTCTAGTGAAGAAGAAAGAAATAAAGTAGATATAAGAGAATCTAATGGAATAACATATACAATGTTAAATTATACCTATGGTACTAATGGTATTAAAGTACCAGAAGGGAAAGAATACTTAGTAAATGTATGGCCTACAGATTTAGATATAAATGATCCTGAAAAAGATACAGAATATCAAGATTATAAAAAAACAGTATTAGAAGATATAAAAAGAGTAAGAGATAAAGTAGATGTATTATTTGTAGCAATGCATTGGGGAGTAGAATACACCCATGAACCTACAGAATATGAAAAAGATATGGCAAATTTTTTAGCGGATAATGGAGTAGATGTAATAATAGGAACTCATCCTCATGTAATCCAACCAGTTACTTGGATAGATAATACTCTAGTAATATATTCATTAGGAAATCTAATATCAGCTCAATATCAAAATCAATCAACTTGTACTAATTATAAATGTACAACAGGATTAATGACTAGTTTTAAAATAACTAAAACTGAACTTGGAAAAGATAAAACTATTAAAATAGATGATGTTTCAAATGAATTAATATATACTTACTATAGTGGATTTAGAAATTTTAAAGTTGTTCCATTTTCCAATGAAGCAATAAAAACATATTTACCATCATATAAAAAAGTATATGAAACGTATAAAGCTGTAGTGCAAAAATATGATTCTAGTATGAATGTGGTAGCAGCTTATGAGTAAAAAGAAAAAAAAGAAAAGAACTTTAAGATATATACTACTAGTTATATTTATATCAATATTAATAAATATAATCTTAATTTTCTTACCAAATACCAGAGAAAGTAAAAATAAAGAATTAGATAAAGAGATAGAAGAGAAAACTACTAAAACCTCTTTAATAATGGTAGGAGATAATCTAATACATTCAAGTATTTATGAAGAAGCAAATAGAAATGCAAATTATGAAGGTTATGACTTTAAACCAATGTATAAAATGATTAAAAGTATAGTATCAAATTACGATATAGCATACTACAATCAAGAAACTATCATAGGAGGAAGTGAAATAGGATTATCATCATATCCTGCCTTCAACTCACCATGTGAAGTTGCAGATGCAATGATAGACGCAGGATTTAATTTAGTATCTCTTGCTACAAATCATACTCTAGATAGAGGAAAACAAGCAGTATTAAATTCAAGGAATTATTGGAATTCTAAAGAAAATGTTTTAGCAGTAGGATCTTACTCAAGCCAAGAAGAAAAAAATAAAATAGATATAAGAGAATCTAATGAAATAACATATACAATGCTAAATTATACTTATGGAACTAACGGAATTAAAATTCCAAATAATGAAGAATATCTAGTAAATATATGGCCTATGAATGGAAATAATCCAGAAGAAGATATTGAGTACCAAAATTATAAACAACAAGTATTAGAAGATATAAAAAGAGTAAGAGATAAAGTAGATGTATTACTCGTAGCAATGCATTGGGGAATAGAATATCAAAATATGCCAAATGCCTATCAAAAAGATGCTGCAAAATTCTTAAGTGATAATGGTGTAGATATAATAATAGGAACTCATCCCCATGTTATACAGCCAATAGATTATATAAATAATACTTTAGTAATATATTCACTAGGTAATTTTGCATCTGCCCATGAAGTAGTAAATATGGATAATAGAGTAGGATTAATGACCTCTCTAGAGATAGAAAAAGATTTAAAAACAAATAAAATAACTATTAAAAATTTAGAAAATGAATTACTATATATGTACTACACAAATGAATATAAAGATTTCTTAATAGTGCCATTTTCTAAAATAGATAATTCATACTTAAATAATTATCAAGAAGTATATGAAAAATATAAAAATGTTATAACATCTCTAAATAGTAATATAAAAGTAAAAGAAATAAGCACCAATTAAATGCTTATTTTTCTAATTAACAAATACTAATAAAAAGACACTCATTAAACTGAGTGTCATAACAAAAACTTTAAGGATGACATTCACTTGCAAAATTGAATGTTCCCTTTTTAATATATGCAAGTCTCCTTGCTTACATACTAATAATAGCATAAATTCTATAGTAAATCAAGTAACTGCTAGTAAATTTGGATGCTGTTAGTAAACAATAAAAACAAACAAGAAATATCTGATATAATGATAAAGGAACATTTAATGTGAGTGTCATCCTCCAATATAGAATGGAGGTGATAAGTATGAAGATGAAAACATTTGTCTTAAAATTAATAAACTCATTAAGTATATTAATAGTACTTATCATTATATTAAT
>CAVJSY010000159.1:0-13851 GCA_963652285.1 Oribacterium sp. | reverse complement strand
TATTTTTTTATGCTCATAAAGAGCGCCGCAAGATTAGGTAATCCTAATCTTTTTTCATTTTTTGTAACTTTTTTGTTAAAAATAATCTTAATTATGTTATAATATAAAAGTTAAATGGGAGTGATTTTATGAAAACAGATGATTTTGATTTTTATTTACCAGAAAACCTTATAGCGCAACATCCAATAGAAAAAAGAGACCATTCAAAATTAATGGTAGTAGATAAAAATACAGGTGAAATTAAGCATGAAGTATTTTCTAATATCATTGATTATCTTCATAAAGGTGATGTCTTAGTATTAAACGACACAAAAGTAATACCAGCAAGATTATATGGAGTTAAAGAAGAAACTAAAGCAATGATAGAAGTTCTACTATTGAAAAATACTGATGGTGATACTTGGGAATGTTTAGTAAAACCAGCAAAAAGAGTAAAAATAGGAACAATAGTAGATTTTGGTGATGGAGTATTAAAAGCAAAATGTACTAAAGTAGGAGAAGAAGGAATAAGAGAATTTGAATTTATATATGATGGAATATTTTATGAATTACTAGAAAAACTTGGTACAATGCCATTACCACCATATATAAAAGAAAAATTAGATGATCAGAGTAGATATCAAACAGTATATGCCAAGAACTTAGGTAGTGCTGCAGCCCCAACCGCAGGATTACATTTTACAAAAGAATTACTAAACAAAATTGAAAAAAAAGGAATAACAATTTGTTACGTAACATTACATGTAGGATTAGGTACATTTAGACCCATTAATGTTGAAGATGTAACAAAACACAAAATGCATGAAGAATTTTATAGAATGGATGATGAAACAGCAAAAATACTAAGTAAGGCTAAAGAAGAAGGACGTAGAATTATAGCAGTAGGAACAACTAGTACAAGAACATTAGAAACAATAATGACAAAATATGGCAAATTTACTAAATGTTCTGGATGGACAGACATATTTATTTATCCAGGTTATAAGTATAAAGCAATAGATTGTTTAATTACTAACTTTCACTTACCAAAATCAACATTAATAATGCTAGTAAGTGCATTTTCAAGTAAAGAGATAATCATGAATGCATACTCTAGTGCAGTAGAAAATAAATATAGATTTTTTTCATTCGGAGATGCCATGTTTTTAACAAATAATGAGGAAAAAGACGAAAAAATAGAAAAAAAATAAAAAATTTCGCAAAAAAAAAGGATTTTAAGAATTTATGTAGAATATTAATATTAGAGGGGCGATTTAAAATGCCATATATAAGTACTGAAACGATAAACGAAATAAGAAATAAGACAGATATAGTAGAAGTAATTTCAAGATATGTACCCCTTACTAAAAGAGGAAACAACTACTTTGGAATTTGCCCTTTTCATGATGATCACAATCCAAGTATGAGTGTATCACCGGACAAGCAAATGTTTAAGTGCTTCGTATGTGAAAAAGGAGGAAATGTCTTTAATTTTGTATCGAGTTATGAACATATTTCTTTTAATGAGGCCGTAGCAATTTTAGGAAATAAATTAGGTTATAATATTAATACCAATTTTGCATTTGAGGCAAATAATAAAAATAAAGAAGAATACGAAATATATGAAATAGCAACAAAATTTTATCAAAACAACTTATACAGTAGTTTAGGAAAAAACGCAATGGAATATCTACAAAAAAGAAAGTTAACCAAAGAAACAATAAAAAAATTTGAAATAGGGCTTTCAATCAGTAGACAACCATTAACAAATTTTCTATTAAGAAAAAACTATAGTATCAATAAATTAGTAGACTTAGGCTTATCAAATACATTAGAAAATGATATTTTTGTTGATAGAATTATGGTGCCGTTACAAGATCAAAATGGAAAAGTAATAGGATTTTCTGGTAGAGTATATCAGACAACAGATGATAGAAAATATATAAATAGTAAAGAAAGTGAACTATTCAAAAAAAATCTACTACTATATAATTATCATAGGGCTCACGAAAAATTAAATAAAGAAGATTCAATAATTATAATGGAAGGATTTTTTGATGTAATAAGAGCAGATACAGTAGGAGTAACCAATTGTGTTGCAACAATGGGAACCGCACTTACCAAACAACATATAAGTATATTAAAGAAAATTACTAATAATATAATCCTATGCTTTGATGGCGATGAAGCTGGAGAAAAAGCAACAATAAGAGCAATTCCAATACTAGAAGAATCTGGAATAGTTCCCAAAATAATTAGACTAGAAGAAAAAGATCCTGATGAATATATCATTAAAAGAGGAGCAGAGGCTTTTAAGAATAAAGTAGAAAATCCAATAAGCGTATTAGAATTTAAAATGAAAATATTAAAGTCTAATAAAGATATGCAAAATATAGAAGATATAACAGCTTATTTGGAAGAAACATTAAAAGAAATTTCAAAAATAAATAACGAAATAGAAATAGAATTAAACTTAAAAAAATTGTCTCAAGAATATAATGTGGAATATCTTACTTTAAAAAATAAAGTAACTTCACTTAGAAAAAAATTAGTACAACCGCCTCAAAAAGCAAATCAAATTAAAGTAGTAAAAAAAGAATCAAAATACATTCAAGCTATAAACAACTTAATATTCTATATGTTAAAAGATTCAAAAGTAATAAAAGAAGCAGAAAAAAAGGTAGTATATATAGAAAATCAAGAAAAGAAATTACTATTCAATGAAATAATATACTATTACCACAAATATGAATCATTCAATATAGCAGATTTTTTTACACACCTATCAAGCAATGAGCTGTTATTAGGACAATGTGAGAAAATAACTTCAATGAATTTAAAAGAAAATTATAGTATTGAAGAAATTGAAGATTATATAAAAGTAATAAACGAAGAAGTAAAACAAACCAAAATCAAAAAATTAGAAAATGACTTAAAAAATGAAACAGATCCATTAGTACAATTAAAAATATTAAATGAAATAGCAAATATAAAAGGAGTGAATAATTATGATAGATCAAATTAAAACTTTCGAAGAAAGAAAAGAACAAATAATTGCCAAAGGAAAAGAGAAAGGCTTCATTACTTATGAAGAACTTGCTAATGAATTGAAAGGACTAGATCTAGACAGTGACTCACTAGATGATCTTTATAATTCATTAGTAGAAAATGGAATTGAAATAGTTACAGATGAATCACAAGTTGGTGAAGATGTAGAAGAAGATGGCAGCGGAGATATAGAAGATATCTTAAAAGACAATACAATAGCAAAAGAACTAACAATAAATGATCCAGTAAGAATGTATTTAAAAGAAATAGGAAAAATAAGTCTATTATCATTAGAAGAAGAAACAAAATTATCAGAAAGAATTGCCGCTGGTGATGAAGAAGCAAAAAATATTTTAGCAGAATCTAATTTACGTCTAGTAGTATCAATTGCTAAAAGATATGTAGGAAGAGGAATGCTATTTCTTGATTTAATTCAGGAAGGTAACATTGGTTTAATGAAAGCAGTAGAAAAATTTGATGCCAATAAAGGTTATAAATTTTCTACATATGCAACTTGGTGGATAAGACAAGCAATAACAAGAGCAATAGCAGACCAAGCAAGAACAATAAGAGTGCCAGTACACATGGTAGAAACTATCAATAAGCTATCAAGATATCAAAGACAATTAACACTAGAATTAAACAGAGAACCGACAGATGAAGAATTAGCAAAGAAAATGGGAATGCCACTTGATAAAGTAAGAGAAGTAATAAAAATTGCTCAAGATCCAGTTTCATTAGAAACACCAATAGGTGAAGAAGATGATTCACATTTAGGTGACTTTGTTAAAGATGAAAGAAGTATGTCACCAGAAGAATATACTATTCATGAAATGTTAAAAGATGAAATATCAGATGTATTATTAACTCTAACAGAAAGAGAAGAACAAGTACTTAGATTAAGATTCGGATTAGATGATGGTTCTTGTAAAACTCTAGAAGAAGTAGGTCAAATGTTTGGAGTAACAAGAGAAAGAATAAGACAAATAGAGGCAAAAGCATTAAGAAAATTAAGACATCCATCTAGATCAAGAAAATTAAAGGATTTCCTAAATGATTAAACTTTCAAAAAGGCTAGTCCAAGTAGCAGAATTTGTAAATGATGGTGCAAAAATAGTAGATATCGGCTGTGATCATGGATTAACAGATATTTACATACTGCAAACTAAAAAAGATGTATCAATAATAGCAAGTGATATAAATGAAAAAGCTTTAAGTAATGCAATAACAAATATAAAAAAATACAAACTAGAAAATAAAATATCTACGATTGTATCAGATGGATTAAGTGAAATAGATACAGATAATATAGATACAATTATAATTTCTGGAATGGGAGCCCATACAATAGTAGGAATATTGCAAATGGGAAAATCAAAACTAAAAAATGTTGACTCTATCATAATTCAAAGTAACAATGATTTAGATTTTTTAAGAGAAAAAGTTACAAAATTAGGATATTACATAGAGGATGAAGCTTTAGTAAAAGAAAAAAAATTCATCTATACAGTAATAAAATTTAAAAAGGGAACTAAACATTATAATAAAAAGCAACTATATTTTGGACCCGTACTTTTAGAAAAAAATGATACTATATTTAAAGAAAAGAATAAAATAGATTTAGAAAAATTAAAATTACTATATAAATTAATACCTAAATCACATTATAAACTAAAATTAAAAACTTATCTAAAAATAAAATTATATAATAAAATTTAAAGGAATGATGTTTATGAAAAAGAAAGATATTATCTTAATAAGTATCATCACAGTTTTAACAATAATAATAATTTTTTTAGTAGTACATATACTAACAACTAAAAATACAACTAATACTGTAGTAGAAGGAGAAGTATTAGCAAAAGGAACTGACTATATTTTACTAACTACAGATGATAGCACAGATTACATAATAAATACAAAAGACACTGACTATTCAGAAGGAGATAAAATAAAAGTAGAAACAAAAAAAGTCTCTAAAAATAAAAGTCCTATAGAAGTAACTCCAGAGAAAATAACTATTATAGAGAAAAAAGAAAATACCAAAATAGAAGATAATCAAAAAGACAAAATCACAGTGCCAACAGAAAATACCCAAGATAACCAAACAACTACTAATAATAGTCAGAATAATCAAACAATTACAGAACAAAACAATCAAAATAATCAATCTACTCAAACCATTCAATCTACCGCTGAAGAAAATTATAGTGAAGATGATGTAGTCAATTATTTTAATGATTTAGACAATAATCTAACAACCTATAGCGACAATGACGAAACATTAAAAAGTAAAATAAAAACAAATTTTGTTAAATGTATAGATTTCATCTTTTATGGAAAAGAAATTGGTGGAAAAACATTTGCAGAATTAAGTAATAGTGCTAAAATTAAAATATTAAAAATAGCATTCTCCATTGATAGTAAAATTGACAGTAAAATTCCAGGATATAAAGATACAATGTCATCAGCATACCATAATATAAAAAGTAAGTTAGTAGAAAAATATTTAGAAACAACCACAAAAATTTGTGAAAGTGACCAAGAACTATGTAAGAATGCCAAAGCAGGATTTCAAGATTTAAAAACTAATTTTGGAATAACTTGGGACATAATAAAATCTATAGCAGGAAAAAGTACAACAAATCTAAAAAAATGGTATGAAATATGGCGATATAAATAAAATAAAGTACTTGAAAATGAGTACTTTTTTTTGTATAATTATATAAAGAATAAGAAAGAGTTGATGTATATGGAAATAAGCAAAAAAGAAAGATTACAACAAATAATAAATGTATTAAAAGAAAATAAAATATTAGAGGGGCTTACTCCAGAAAAACTAAGAATAATCCTAGAAAGTCTAGGTCCAACATTTATAAAAATAGGTCAAATAATGGCTTCTCGTAATGATTTATTAAAAGAAGATTATTGTAATGAACTAGCAAAGTTAAGAAACAAAGTAAAACCAATGGATTATAACGAAGTAGAACTTATTTTAAAAGAAGAGTACCTTGAGAAGTATGATGAAATATTTGCAAGTATTGACGAGCATCCAATAGGTTCTGCCTCTATAGCGCAAGTACATGGTGCGACCTTAAAAAATGGAGATAAAGTTGTAATTAAAGTTCAAAGACAAAATATAAAAGAAAAAATGTATATGGATATAGAACTTTTAAAACAAGCAGTTAATATCTTACATATAGAAAGTATAATTCACCATATAATCGATATAAATAGTTTTCTAGATGACATATATAAAAGTGCCTTAGAAGAGATGAACTTTAAACAGGAAGCAACATATATGGAAAAGTTCAGAAAAAATAATAGTAATGTTCCATATATAAAAGTTCCAAAAGTATATACAAATTATGTAACATCAAATGTATTAATAATGGAAAAAATAGAAGGATTAGAAATTTTAGATACAGAAGCATTAAAGAAAAATGGTTATAATTTAAAAACAATATCAGAACTTTTAGCAAATTCCTATATTAAACAAGCAATATATGATGGCCTATTTCAAGCAGATCCACATCCTAATAATTTTAAAATTCAAGAAGATAAAATAGTATATCTAGATTTTGGCATGATGGGAAAAACTAGTGAACAAGAAAGATACATACTAGAAGATTGTATTAAAAATATAGTAAAAGAAAACTATTATGAAATTGTAGATAATATAATTGCTCTATGTAATCAAAAAGAATATAATCATCAAAAACTAGAAACGGAAGTAAAAATAATACTAGAAAAATATAGTAAATCTTCATTAAATGAAATATCAGTAGTATCATTTTTTAACGATTTTTATGCTATGTTAAAAGATAATGATATAAAACTACCAAAAGATATAACTATGTTAATCAGAGGAATAATTGTAATTGAAGGATTATTAAAAGAATTAAACCCTGAAATAAGTTTATTTGTAGTTTTAGCAAATAAAGTAAAAGAAAGGGAAATAGAAAAAATAAAAAGTGGTGAATATTTAAAAACAACTATAAAGCAAGCGGTAGCAACCACAGAAAATATGACAAAAATACCAGAGGAAATTTTAAAAATTACTAGAAATATAAATAATGGAGAAGTAAAAGCTAAAGTAGAACTACATAACTCAAATAAGCAAGTAGATAAAATAGAAACAATGTTACATCAATTAGTAATTGGATTATTGGATGTTGCATT
This sequence comes from Oribacterium sp., assembly GCA_963652285.1. GTDB lineage: Bacteria > Bacillota_I > Bacilli_A > RF39 > UBA660 > RUG11198. The sequence goes on along the minus strand of CAVJSY010000159.1, from coordinate 6,642 downwards.
TATAATAGGAGCAAGCTTGATGGCAAGAGATAGTAACGAATCCTTAAGAAATATCTATTTATTTATTGCCCTAGTTTTATCAATATGGTTATTTATCAAAATGTATATAGATCATAAAACAAAAGGAATGTAATCTAATTATGTTCTATTTTAGATCCACTTGTAGATAAGATAGAGACAAGTGGTACTTCAAATAAATAAAAAAATTAGCAATCAATATTGACAATTGCTAATCTAAGTGTTATTATTATCTTAGTTGGAAACAACAGAAAAGAGGAATAACAATGAAAAACAAACAATTTAAAGCAGAGTCAAAAAAATTATTAGATTTAATGATTAACTCAATTTATACAAATAAAGAAATATTTTTAAGAGAGTTAATATCTAATGCTAGTGATGCAATAGATAAATTATATTATAGATCACTAACAGATAAAAAAATAAAAGTAGATACTAATAAGTTAGAAATAAAAGTAAATATTGATAAAGAAAAAAGAGAAATAACAATAGAAGACAACGGTTGTGGAATGACAAATGCTGAGTTAGAAAGCAACTTAGGAACTATTGCTAAAAGTGGTTCATTAGCATTCAAAGAAGAAAATAAAGATAAAAATATAGATATTATAGGAATGTTTGGAGTAGGATTTTACTCAGCATTCATGGTAAGTAGTGAAGTATCAGTATTATCAAAGTCAATTGATTCTAATGATGCTTATATTTGGAAATCAAAAGGAGCTGAAGGATACACAATTGAACCTTCTAAAAAAGATACAAATGGAACAATTATTACATTAAAGATAAAAGAAGATACAGAAGAAGAGAAATATAGTGATTTCTTAGAAGAATATAAAATAAAAAGTATAATTAAAAAATATTCAGATTATATAAGATATCCAATTAAGATGAATGTAGAAAAAAGACAGTTAAAAGAAGGAACTAAGGATGAATATATTGAAACTTATGAAGAAGAAACTATTAATAGCATGATACCAATTTGGAAGAAAAATAAAAATGAAGTATCAGAAGCAGAATATAATACTTTCTACAATGATAAATTTTTAGATTATGACAAACCATTAAAAACTATTCATAGTAAAGTAGAAGGTCAATGTACTTATGATGCATTATTATATATACCATCACATCTACCTTACGATTTTTATACTAAAGAATACGAAAAGGGCTTGCAACTATATTCTAATGGAGTATTAATAATGGAAAAATGTCCAGATTTAATACCAGATTATTTTAGTTTTATAAAAGGACTAGTAGATACAGAAGACTTATCACTTAATATTTCTAGAGAAATGTTACAACAAGATCATTCAGTAAAATTAATATCAAAAAGTTTAGAGAAAAAAATCAAAAAAGAATTAGAAAACATGCTAAAAAATGAAAGAGAAAAATATGAAACTTTCTTTAAAACATTTGGAATGCAAATAAAATTTGGTATTTATAGTGATTATGGTATGAATAAAGATAATTTAAAAGACCTATTAATGTTTTATTCATCAACAGAAAAGAAATTAGTAACACTAGATGAATATGTATCAAGAATGAAAGAAGGACAAAAAAAGATTTATTATGCATGTGGTGAATCAAACGATAAAGTAGACTCAATGCCACAAGTAGAACTACTAAAAGATAAAGGATATGAAATATTATATCTAACAGAATATGTAGATGAATTTGCATTACAAGCATTAATGGAATATAAAGAAAAAACATTTGCAAATGTATCCACTGATAACTTAGATTTAGATTCACAAGAAGAAAAAGAAGAACTACAAAAAACAAATGAAGAATCAAAAGCTATGTTTACATTAATGAAAGAAGCCTTAAAAGGTGAAAATATAGAAGAAATAAAGTTCACACATAGATTAAAAAATCATCCAGTTTGCTTAACTACAGAAGGTAATTTATCACTAGAAATGGAAAAAGTACTTAATGCACTTCCAAACGATAACCAAGTTCAAGCAAAAATAGTAATGGAAATAAATGAGTCTCATCCTATTGCACAAAAATTAAAAACATTATATAATAATAACGAGGAGGAACTTAAGAAATATACAAAGATATTATATTCACAAGCCAGATTAATAGAGGGATTGCCAATAACTAATCCAACAGAAATAAGCAATTTAATTTGCGATATAATATCTAATTAAGGAAGTTTAATATGAATATGAAAACAATATTAAATAGAGTTTTCGCATATGCAGTTGATTTATTAATTTTATTATTAGTATCATCAATCCTAACTAATATTTCATTTCTAAATCCACAATTAAAAAATTATAACAAATATTATGGACAATTATCAGATTATGCTAAAGAATATAATTCATTTATCAGTGATTTAGAAAAATATTATAAAGATGGAGAACTAAGTGAAGAAAATTACACAAAATTAATAAAAAATCATAAAAAATATGAGGAAAATCTATCAAAGTACTACGAAGATAGTAAATTAAGCAAAAAAGAATATAAAAAATTAGAAAGTGAAGTAGAAAAAGACTACCAAAAGAAATATGAGGACTTAGCATATAAGATAGCTAAAAATTCTAGTATTTCATCTGCAATCTATATAATAGTAACAATATTATATTTTGGTATATTCAATCTAATTACTGATGGTCAAACCTTAGGAAAGAAGCTATTTAAATTAAAGATAGTCCCTTCTAGTTCTGATGATAGTAAGCCTAATATAGTAAGTTATCTAATAAGAAGTGTACTATTATATAACACCATATATTATTTAGTATCATTAATAGGAATATATACACTAAATAAAGAAAATTATTACTTAATAACAAATATAGTGTATCAAATTCAATATTATATACAAATAATAATAATATGTATGGTAATGCTAAGGACTGATGGTAGAGGACTTCATGATATCTTAGCAAAAACAAAAGTAATATCAATTAATGATATTAAAGATGGAAATTCAGAAGAAAACAAAACTACTGAACCAAAAAAAGCTAAATCAAGAAAAAAGAAAACAGTAATAGAAGCAGAAGTAGAAGAATAGCTTTTGCTTCTATTGTTTCAAAAAGGAGGAAAAATGAAGAACGATTATTTAAGTAAAGTATTTATGAATTTATTTTTAGGGTTATTAATTACCTTTCTAACAGGATATATTATTAGTACAAATATAGAAGCAACATATTTCTTTTGTGTAGGTAGTATGCCATGGATATTAGCAATAATAGAAGTTGTAATAGCAATAATATTACCAGTAAGAATACAGAGAATGTCGCCAACAACTGCAAAAATATTATATTTTCTATATGCAGGACTAACAGGATTAACATTTTCATCATTATTTGTATACTATCAAATGTCATCACTTATATGGATATTCCTAATGACATCAGTAATGTTTGGAATATTTGCTTTTATTGGTAAAACTACAAAAATAGATTTAACGAGATATGGTATCTATTTACTAATGGGGCTATTAGCTGTCTTAGTATTAGCAATAATAAACATATTTGTTTTAAATGAAGTATTAGATATGATAGGTTGTACTATAGGAATAGTAATATTTTTAGGATATACAGCATATGATATGCAAAGAATTAGTATGTTAAATTATTATAATTCATCAGAAGAAAATATGGCAGTAATTGGAGCATTCAATCTATATCTAGACTTTATAAATATATTCATAAAATTACTTAGAATATTTGGAAAATCAAATGATAATTAAAATTTAAGAAAGGCTAAAATATGTCTTTCTTTTTTTTGTAAAACTATATTAACTAATAATTTATATACTTGAAAAAACACTATAATTTATGCTATACTTATCAAGTAGTAAAGGTGAGTAAAATGAAATTAAGTGAAGTAGACAAAACAAAATTAGCCCCTATGATGAAACATTATGCAGAACTAAAAGAAAAATATCAAGATGTATTATTGTTTTATAGATTAGGTGATTTTTATGAAATGTTTTTTGAAGATGCAGAATTAATAGCACATGAACTAGAACTAACATTAACTGGTAGAAATGCTGGATTAGATGAAAAAGTTCCAATGTGTGGAGTGCCCCACCATGCTGTAGACGTGTATATAGACAGACTTGTAAAAAAAGGATATAAAGTAGCCATCTGCGAACAATTAGAAGATCCAAAAGATGCTAAAGGAATTGTAAAAAGAGATGTAACAGAAGTAATATCATCTGGTACAATAATAAATTCAGGAAGTCTAGATGAAAAAGAAAATAACTATATAGGAAGTATTTATGATTATGAATATTGCTATTGCCTAACTTATGCAGATATAACAACAGGAGAATTATATTCTAGTATCTTAGTACATGATAAAACTAAAATAATAAATGAAGTATTATCACATGAGATTAAAGAAGTAATAGTAAATACAATAATAGATGAAAATATAACTAATTTATTAAATTCTCAGTATAAAATAACAATAACTAAAACAGATAATATTTTGGATAATGATGACTACAAATTTTGTTATAAAAATATTAATGATTTAAGGTATATAACAGGAATAAAGCATCTATTATATTACTTAGTAGTAAATCAAAAAAGAAATTTATCTCATTTACAAAATGTAATAATAAATGAAAATGATAATTTTCTAAAAATGGATATCCATACCAAAAGAAATTTAGAATTAACAGAAAGCCTAAGATTAAAAGAAAAAAATTATTCCTTATTATGGCTATTAGATAACACAAAAACAGCGATGGGTAGTAGAAAACTTAGAGCGTGGATAGAAGAGCCATTAAAAAACAAAAAAGAAATAGTAAAAAGATACGATGTTGTAGATAAATTAAGAGAAGAATTTATATTATGTGAAGATTTGCGAAGAAACTTATATGAAATATATGATTTAGAAAGATTAAGTGGAAGAATAGCACTTGGTAATGCCAATGCCAGAGATTTATTACAATTAAAAAATTCATTAAAAGTTTTACCAATAATGAAAAATATGTTAAATCAAATAGGTTTCTATAAGGAAATAGATACAATAGAAGAATTATACCAAATATTAGATGCCTCAATTTATGAAAATCCACCAGTAACTTTAAAAGAGGGATATTTAATAAAAGAAGGATATTCTAAAGAATTAGATGAGTTAAAAGAATTAAGAAGTGGTGGTAAAGACTTTATAAGTAAATTTGAAATGGAAGAAAAAGAAAGAACAGGAATAAAGAATTTAAAAGTAGGATTTAATAAAGTATTTGGTTATTATATTGAAGTATCAAAAGGAAATCTAAGCTTAGTAACAGATGAAATGGGATATATAAGAAAACAAACTTTAGCAAACTGTGAAAGGTTTATAACTCCATTGCTAAAAGAAAAAGAAGATTTAGTCCTAGGTGCAGAAGAGAAAATTATCAACTTAGAATACGATTTATTTATTGATATTAGAAATAAGGCTAAAGAATATATAACAAGACTACAAAAAGTTTCTAAAATAATTAGTGAAATAGATGTATTGCAAAGTTTTGCTCTTGTAAGTGAAAAATATAATTATGTAAGACCAGTAATAACAGAAACAAGAAATCTAAAAATAATTGAATCAAGACATCCAGTAGTAGAAAGAGTAATAAAAGATGAATATGTTCCAAACGATATTATAATGGATGAAAATACGAATGTTCTATTAATTACAGGACCAAATATGGCTGGTAAAAGTACGTATATGAGACAATTAGGAATAACAATAATAATGGCCCAAATAGGTTGTTTTGTTCCTGCTACAGAAGCAAAATTACCTGTATTTGATAAGATATTCACAAGAATAGGCGCAAGTGATGATTTAGTAAGTGGAGAGTCAACATTTATGGTAGAAATGATGGAAGCAACAAATGCTATAGATAATGCAACAGAAAATAGTTTAATCTTATTTGATGAACTAGGAAGAGGAACAGCAACCTTTGATGGTATGAGTTTAGCTCAAGCAATCTTAGAGTATATTCATGATAGAATAGGTGCTAAAACGTTATTTTCCACCCATTATCATGAATTAACTGAATTAGAAAGAACTTTAAAACACTTAAAAAATAAACATGTATCAGCAAAGGAAGAAGAAGGAAATGTAATATTTCTACACAAAGTATGTGATGGAAGCGTAGATAAAAGTTATGGTATAAATGTTGCTAAATTAGCAGGATTACCAATGGAAGTAATAAATAGAGCAACAGAAATCTTAGAAGTATATGAAGAAAAAGATAAACCAAAAGAAATGATAGTTCAAACTACATTACCTTTAGAATTTGTAAGTACTGCTAATGTTATAGAAGAAAAGATTAAGAGTATAAACGTATTAGAAATAACTCCAATTCAAGCATTAAATATTTTATATGAATTAAAAGAAAAAATAAAATAGCACATAGCATTCCGCTACGTGCTTTTTATATAAATTTTGTTAATAGATAAAAACAAAGAGACTGACCCCCTGAGGACAGTCTCCCAAAAAGAATAAAAAGGGGTTGGCTAGTGTGATACTAGCACCAATTCGTCTAAAATTTGAATTGGTGATTAATATATTAATCTAAAACCCTTGTTTTGTCAACCCCAATTTGAAAAAAAGTTAAAAATTGTTAATTGAAAAGTTAAATGGAACAGCTAAAATGTAATGTTCAACTTAATTTTG
>CAVJSY010000158.1:0-3025 GCA_963652285.1 Oribacterium sp. | reverse complement strand
GCATAATACATCTAGAAAAATCACTAAACTTTTTATAATTATGTCTTTTTATAAAATAAAGTAACTCTTTATTATCAGAAGTCATTATACAATGTATACCTGAACCAAAAGAAATATCATCATATGTAATTATACGATTATAAAGATATATATCCTTATCATTTTTTAAATTATAAGTACTTCTCAAAGCAATATCAACAACCTTAAATCTCTTTTTAGTAAATACATCTTCATAAGTTACATAACCATCTAATCTATCAACATCAATAACTTTAAATAATCCAACATACGAATCTTTAATACATTTTAACATTTTTACTTTTTCTTCATTTCTAAGCTTATTATTATCTAAATATATTTCAAACATATTATTAGCATCATTCTTCATATATTTTCTCTTTTACAATTAATATATAAATTAATTATATAAAGAATTAATAAAAAAAACAAGTACTTATCAAAACATACTTGTTCAAATTACAATACATCATACCTTATTACCACACTAAAATTTAGTATTATCTATTTATTAAACTAATATCTTCTTTTTAGCACCAATCTTACTTATAATAACATCTAAATTAACATCCATACTAGCAATACTCTTTAATAAATATTTTTCTATTTCTGAAACCTTCATATTTTTAAAATCACTATCAAAAGAATTAACCCAATTATTTACACTTCTTATTAATTCTAATTCAAATTTTTTCTTTAATTCTCTTGGTAAAGAACTATTATTAATCTTATTATCAATATCATATAAATAAGATTCTACTACAGATATTTTCTCATCACCCCCATAAACACTATTAGACTTATAATCTAAAAATATTTTAAGTCCCATTAAAATCTTCTTTCTTTCCACATCATCTAAAGAATAATTATAAAATTTATTCAAAAAAGGTTGAATATCACTTCTTAACTCTCTTTCTAATTTTTTATATTCATCATTTTCTATATCATCTTTCTTTAAAATAATATTAATCTTGTCTAAATACCTAGTTAAAATATCATTAAACTCACTATCTAACTTATTAAAAGAAGACTCTACTAAAATATTAGAAATCAAATATCTTATAGATTTAATCATATCATTAATATCATTAGAATTATCAATAAACTTTAACTCACAATTATTATTCATAATATTATTTCTCAAAATAACAAATTTCTCTATTTTATTCTTTCTAATTATCACCTTATCTAGCAATGCAAATAGATCACTTTTTAATTTAATTTCAGGTGATACCTCATTATCAAGAACTAAAATAATTGAACTATCATAAAGTATATTATTTAATACTTTTTCATATTCTACTTTAGGTTCAGTTAAAATATTCCTAATCTCTCCTATTACATCAATATTTAAAAACTCACCATATTTATTAAAAATAAATAATAAAGCCATAATAGTACCATTATTATCATTAGTATTATCAGGATACTTTTTTGGAATACTCGATAGCATCCCCTCATAACTATTAATTTTATTTAAAATTTGAAGTAAACTCTTTTCCTTATATAAACTATTATATAAACAATTTAATCTAATCTCTAAATTAATTAAAGCCATACCATCACAATTTAATGTTAATGATGTGTCTATTGACTCTGTTAAACTATAACTATCTACTGAATTTTCTTTTTTAAGTTCATCATCATACAATTTTAAAATATCATTTTTCTTTTTTTGAATACTATCTTTTAAATTATCAGATAACTTACCACATAAATTATCTATCTTATTAATTAATTCCTTAATTTGACTATTTTCCATAATATTATCAATTATATCTTCATTAGTATCCTTATCTTCTAATACAACATCTTCAGATAAAAAAGAAACATTCTTATAACCAATTTCAGAAAGCATAGACTTAATCTTTCTTCTTTTAAAAAAAGGTAATTTATCTCCCTTAAATATTATTTTTAAATCTTCTTTATTATAAAGCTTAACATTATCACTAAAATAACAATCATCCAAAAATTTAATCCAAGGTGTAAAATAAAAGTGACAATCATCAAAATGAAATATAATACGTTCTAAATTAATGCAATCAACAAAAGCATACTCAGATATATCTATTCTATTATTATATATATTAATTTCTTTTAAAGATTTACAACATATAAAAGCACATGGATCAATATGCATAACATTTTTAGGTATATCAATACTCTCTAAAGAATTACAATTAAAAAAAGCAGCAAAACCAATTAAGTATAAATTCTTAGGTAATTTAATTCTCCTTAATGAACTACAACCCTCAAAACAAGATTCATCTATAATCTTAACACTATCAGACATATTTATATTTTTTAATGAAGTACAATTTTTAAAAGCAGCCCTATCTATTATTTCTACATTTTTAGGTATATCAATACTTTCTAAAGAACTACAACCAGAAAAAGCACAACTTTCAATTCTTTTAAGACTATCAGGTAGTTTTACATTTTTTAAATTAATACATAATTCAAAAATACCACAATAAACCTTCTCAACTCCAGAAGATATAATAGCATCTTCTAAAGAAGAACATTTACAAAAAACATTATCCCCCATTGTTTTTATACTTTTGGGAATAGTAATACATTTTAATGAAGTACAATTTTCAAAAGCATAATTATCAATAAAAGTTAAAGAATCAGGTAAATCTACATTTTCCAAAGAAATACAGCCAGAAAAAGAAGATACTCCAATAATAGTAGTGCCTTCAGGAATATTAATTTTCTCCAAAGAAGAACATCCACAAAAAGCACGTTCATCAATACGTAAAATAGTATTTGGTAACTTTACCTTCTTTAAATTTTTATAATTAAAAAAATTATCAACTAAAATAGAGCGTAACCCATCAGGTAAAACAATTTCACTACTAACTTTATATGCATTATCATAATAACTTTCCAAAATAAACACCTCATTTACAAAAGATAAAATATATTATAAACATAAATATAGTATTTTGCAAGAAAAATCAGTACGTATCAAACATACTGATTTATTAAATTCTATCCTATTATA
>CAVJSY010000157.1:0-2745 GCA_963652285.1 Oribacterium sp. | reverse complement strand
GTGTTCTAATTTCATGAGACATACTAGATAAAAACTCTGTTTTAGCATTATTAGCCTTTTCTGCAGAATTTTTAGCAAGTTCTAATTCATTCATCATCTTAAGATCAGGATTTTCTATAGTAAAATACATTATTAAATTAATATAAGTAATAACTGCAGATATTATCAATAAACCAGGATTAATTCTCCTAATAATAAGTAGTAGCACTGCTAAAACAATCAAAGTAAATAATGGAAAATATTTCTTATTCCATATATGTTTTATATTAGATATCATACAAATAATTATACCTAAAACATAAATAACTGCTATTACATACAAACAAGTAACAGATGGACCATATGCATACATAACTTTAGTTTCACCAGAATTATATAAAGGTAAAATCATTATAAAAAATACAGCAATTAAATTAAAAAATAATGTAATATTAAAAATCTTATTATAAACTGAATATATTTTTTTATTGTCTTTAAAACTAATATAAAAAATATAAAGAAAAAAAGCCCAAATCCACAACAAACAACAAGCAAAATCAATTTTATTAAATAAATAAACCCAAAAACAATCTCCATATAAATAACCAGATAAAATAACAATAATAGCAGCAATAACCTCAAAAAGTTCACTCACTATCAAAACCTTATACAAACTAGTTTCCTGATTATTAATCCTCTTTTTAAAAAAGAAAGTAAAAACAATTAAAATAGAACAAAAAAATGCACAAATTGGAAAATATAAATTAGACAAAACAACCACTCCTTATCATCAACATTATATCACACAATTACATTTTTTTACATAATTTTTTATCAGGAGAAATTGGTTCAGTATAACCTTGATGAGTATTAACATTTAATATTTTTTCCATTTCAATCTGTAGTTTTTCTTCTCTACTAAGAATTTCATATGTCTTCTCTTTTTCCCAATCCAACTTATACTGTGATCTTAAAGAATCTGTAAATCTTTCCCATTCAAAAATACTTTGCTCTTCTCTTTTGAAAACATATTCATTAGAAGAACCAGGAATTAAAATAGATTTCTTACTTTCCATTGCTTCTTTTTCTACGTAATACCACTTAATAGTCCAAAATAAATCTTGAATTTGATTAGTCAAAGTTATAGAATCCATTTTATCATTAACTAAAATAGAATTACATATAGTAGTATCAACGCTTTTTACTCTATATTTTTTAAAAATACAATCATAAAAATAGTTATAATTGATTATTAGTGGAACAATATATATTTTTTGATAAGATGATGCTTTTATACAACTCTCAAAAGTTCCTCTCCCCATACGTAAACTTAATTTATAAGGATTTAAGCACCATATTCCTTCAGGAGATAAAGCTATATTACCACCTAATTTTAAAGTATCATAAATAAAATTACAAGCATTTTTCCTATCAAAATAATCCGATCTATCCAACCAATAAACACCATGTGCTAAAAATGATTTACCACTAAACTCATTTCTTGGTTCATTTCCAGCCAAAACAAAATATTTATAATCTCTAAACACATAATTACATACCAAACTATCATAAACATTAGAATGATTAGAAATAAATAATAAAACACCATCTTCAGGAATATTTCCAATAAAATTAGTAGGATTTTTCTTGAATATAGTATAAAATGGAGAGGCAAGTTTTAATAAACCTTCATATCTACTATCAAACTCTAAATTCTGATATTTATCCTTTAACTTATCATAAATCTCTTTTCTATTATCCATAATTACCTCCAACAAACAAATAAACTTTATACAACAAAAATATTATTTAAACTTTTTTTGAAGAACCATACCATTTTTAATTTTTTCTAAGTCCGCCTCCACTTCTTCTTGTTCTAATCTTTCTTTAGTCTTAAATCTATATCCTAATTCAACATTCCAATCAACTTTATACTGACTCTCTAAAGAACAAACATGTTCTTCCCAATCAGAAACAGAATAATTTTCTCTTTTAAAAACATAATGATTAGTACTTTTATCATCATATATGGAATCTATCCTTATAGTTTCATCAGATTTAGCAGCCCTTTCTTCTAGTTGCAACCATCTAGCAGTCCACAATGTATCAGTAAGTAGCTCGTTTAATTTTTTATAATCCATATCTGGAGTCACTCTTATGGGTTTACAAACAGTTGTTATTGCATCTATAACCTTATTAGTATTTCCTAAATAATTATAATCAGTAACAACAGGTACAATATAAAGCTTAACTTTTTTTGAAGCATTAATAGCAATTTTTGAAACTCCATATGGAATAGTTAAAATTAACTCCCTTAGATCTAAACACCATGTCCCCTCAGGACAAGTAGATAAATTAAATCCTTCTTTAGCAAGTTCTTCTAAAACAATCTTAGAATCATTCCTACTTTTAGCGTCTGACCTATCTACCCAAACAACTCCCTTAGCCTCAAAAGACTTACCACTTAACGTATATCTTGGTTCATCCCCAGAAAAACAAAAATAATCATATCCTTTCATAACTTTATCTAAGACCAAAGAATCATAAATATTACAATGATTTTAAGCAAATATTAATACACCATCTTCAGGTAATTTTTCCTCAAATCTAGCATCAATAGGAAACCTTCTAATAACTGGAGCAGACACCTTCAATAATGGCATATATATAGAATTCCACACCAAATTTGGATATTTATCCTTTAACTTCTCATAAATTTCTTTTCTATTATCCATAATTACCCCCAAGAAATCACCTATATATATT
>CAVJSY010000156.1:0-15610 GCA_963652285.1 Oribacterium sp. | reverse complement strand
ATGAATAAAATTTATAACTGCTTAACCTAAGAATATTTATTCTTTTTAAATATTATTTGGATAGTTGTTACTATAAATAATAATATTGTTACTATGTTAAAATATGGCATTATTTGATCATATATAGGTTTGTTTTTAATTAAATCTTTTAAGGCTGGGGCTCTATATATGACCATATCTCTATTTGTAAATGTTCTGCTTAAAAATACTGTATATATGTTTAATGATTTATATTCTATTACTTTTGTTAAAAATGGTAATGAGAGTAATGTTACTATAATAGTACTAATTATTAAGGGCTTAATTTTTTCTTTTCTTATTATTTGCTTGTGATAATACAATATGAAGAGTGCTACTAATATAGTACAGAATACCATACTGACTAAATGACTATATAGTCCTATTAAATATCCTAATATAAAGAATATATAAAATTTTTTATAATTGTTTTCTAATAAGTTATAAAGTCCTAAAAATATTAAGGGTGTTGCTAAAAACATAAAGTTTTCAGCATATGCATCTCTTATATATATTTCACATATGTGATATGGTGCTGTTAGATATATAAGTGATGATAATAAGGCTATCTTTTTATTTTTATATATAATTTTTGATAAATAATACATTGTGATAATAGATAGTAATGTTGTTATAAAATATACTATTTTCATACTTGTATATATATTAAATATTTTGTAGAGATAAGCACCTAGTAAATGTGGTAATTTGGGATAAAATAACCATGTTCCATAACCATAAGGATTTACTTGAAAGGTTATTATATTGTTTCCAAATATATTATTTATGTTAATTGTTTTAGATAGTTTCATTATATTTGCTGTATGAAATACAGTATCATGTCCATAATATCTTGGTTTTATAAATAAATTTAATAATATAATAGTGGTTGAGATTATTATTAATATAATATATTTAGCTTTTAGTATTTTTTTCATTGTACCATCCTACTTCTAAATTAATTATATTATTTCTAGTTAATGATGTCAATTTTTTTAATTAATAATTAACCAAGAAAAAGATGTATCATTTTTATGAATTGAATTTTGCAGTAGCACCTAATCCATTATCATCTTCAAATGTTACTGTTCCAATAAATTCTCCTGAATCTATGGTATTTTGAGGGTATGATATGGTTTCGCTTATCCATAGTGCAAAATAATATTCTATTTTATTATTTTTATTTAATGTAACATTTTGGTCTATAAATGATTCTATTTGCCCTTGATGTATATCATTACTATCTATTACTATTTTACTATCACTTAGTTCTGTCCATTTTATATTAGAATAAGTACTTGATGTATTCTGAGGTTCTATTTTAATTTTTCCTCTTAATACTAGATTAACTGTTCCAGTATTTGTTACTTCTAATTTATATACTTGACAAGATAAATTACCATTAGAATCTATACAACTACTTTGACCTCCTTCACCTAATACTGCTTTTGCTATTGCTGTATCTAGTAAAGGCACTAATTTCAAGTTACTATTTACTGATGATGGTGTTACTTTAGTAACTTCTAATTTTATATCTGAGGTTGCCGCATTACCTGTTATTGTATTACTATCGCTAGATTTAAAGGCAAAGTATGCAAATGTATAACTTAATACTGATACTAATATTACTGTTATTATTGATATTATTATTATGATTATATTTTTCTTATTCATGTTATCACCTATATTAATAATACTATAATTTAAAGTATTTTTCAACTTAGTAAAAGAAAAAAATAGAAATTTTATTTCTATTTAACTTGTACTTGTAAATGTTGATGTTAAACCTTTTCCAGATGAATCTGTTACAGTTACTACTCCTGTGAATGTTCCATAATCCAATGAATTTTGGGCGTATGATACTGTTTCATCTATCCAAACTACTATGTACCAAGTTGCTGTACCATTAGTTGATTGTAATGTTGCTGTACCTATTGAATTACTTTCTCCTGTTGTTGATGCAGCCTGAGTAGTTCCTAATGTTGCTGCTGTGTTACTAGTTGGATTTGCTGATACTGTTTTCCATCTCAAATTGCTAAAGGCTGAGCCTGTACCATATTGAAAGGAAAGTGATGCTCCCACATTGACAGTGGCTGTACTTCCATTTGTTACTGTGATCGAATATACTTGACAAACTTTATTACTATTTCCATCAATGCAACCACTTGTAACTGCTGTTTTTAATCCTGCTTCTAATTGTGGCACTAGCGGACCAGTTGTTGTTGGTGATACTTTTGCCACTGTTAAAGTTAACTTAGTGGTAGCGGCAGTTCCAGTAATTGTATTGTTATTTGAAGCACTAAAAGCATAGTAGGCAAATGTTCCACCTGATACTGCTGCTAAAATTACAAATACTCCTAAAAATGTTAATACTATATTTCTAAAATCATGTTCTTTTTTATCAATATTATTACTATTATTTACTTTTTGCTCCTCCATACTTTGTTCCTCCTTATTTTCTTAATTATATCAATAATTTACACATAAATCAATATTATTTCATTAATTTATAAAGAGTGAGTTAGCATCTATATTGATATTATCTTTTGTTTTTTCTAAACCCATATTGGGGATTACTAAATCAGGAAAGCTTATTTTTATATCATAATAACTATTTAATAATTTAATTTTACTATCAGTGTTTATTTCTTTTTTATTTATATCTTTTCTAATTATTTCTAGTTTCTTTCTAAAATTATCTAACTTATCTATATTGGGAATATCAATTAAATTTACTTCTATGGAATATTCTTTTAATTTAGTATTTAATTTTTCTCTTTGCTCTAATCTGTTAGATAGAATACTAACTATTTTGTTTAATCTTTGTTCTTCTTCTTTTATATCAGACTTTGGAGTTATGTATTGTTTTAATTCTTCTAAATAATCTTTTGTTATATTCTTATCTATATTTTTTATTTCTTCTTTAATTTCAGTACTTGGATTAACTTTCCACTTTTCTAAGATTACATTAAGATCATTCATAAACTCACCTCTATTCATCTAATATTTGCATTTTTTTATAATTATCAACATTCTTTTTAACTGCTATTTCTGTCTTTTTACGGAACTCTTCGTTTCTTTCTTCTTCTTCTAATTCTTCTATTTTATCTAAGGCCATTCTAGTAATTTGGTTTCTTTCCATATTTTCTGCGGCTTCGCTGATGCATTCACACATTTTTAATTGATAACAAATATAGAAAGATACCAAACTTTTTATCATCAAATCTAAATCTGTTTCTGCTACAAAATCTTTTCCTTCATAATATTCTCCATTAAATTCCAAGGGAAATAAATTTATTTTTTTAAATTCAAATGATGTTGATGAATAATAATGGTTATAATATACATTTATTTCACTATAAGTCATGTCTATTAGTGATTTATCTATATAATTTTCTATCTTATAAAAATCTTGTTGAAAGTTATCTTTATCTATTTTTATTACGGTTTTATCATCTTTATAAGATATTTTACTACCAATTATTATTTTATAGTTATCTGGATTTTTATTAATTGCTCTTCTAACAGCAGCATTAAAATCTCCGCAGAAGCCATAATCATTTGCAATATATATATCTAATATAGGATTATTTTTATCAGGTAATAATACTTTTTTATCTAGGACTAAATTCTTATTATATAGAATTGTGGTTAATATCTTAGTTATTTCTTCTCCTACTGTTAAATATTTATCAGCAGTTTTTCTTGCTTTATCTACTCTTAATAAAGAATGGAAATTCATAACTTTTACAACATTTTTTATTCTCATAATTATCACCCTAGACTTTATACTTTGTTTTATTCTTTATATGTTTATTTTTTACTACTATATTATTAATTGTTCTAGTAAAACTCCATGCATAATATAGCACTGCAAATATTATTAGCAATGCTTCTACTGCCATTACTATATAAGGAGGATTGTTAGTAGTTAATTCTACATATAGCATATATATTACTTGTATTAAAGAACAACTTACTATTGTAGATAATACACTAAATATTACTCCTTTAGAATCATCTAATACAATATTTGAAATTAATAAAAGAATTAAAGTGAATACTATATATATAACATTTATACCACAGAAATTTAATGTCCACCATATTAAGAATGTAAAGTTTATAGTAAGAGATGATATTGCTACTAATGATTTAGTATCCATATTAAGAAATAATCCATATAATTTTATTTTACTATCATCTAATTTAAATTTTTTACAAAATATACTTAAAACTACGCCAAGAGAGAAAAGTAAGAGTATTGCTACTAAGATATAATTTACTAGACCTGATACTATTTCGGTATTACTCATTTTATCCCTCTTCTTTTATCATTAAATTAAAGACATTATCGCTATTCATATAAAATGCTTTTATTTTTTCATAATTTACATCTTGAGTATCACTTTTAATGTTAACACTACCTATTATTTCTCCTAGAATTGATAAATAATCCTTCATTATTAATAAATTATAATCCTTACTTACTATTCTTACTGATTTTACATTCTCATACTCTACTAAACCATTTTTCATATCAAATACTTTTACTTTAAATCCTTCATTATTCATTATACTTACCTATAAATAAAAATTTACTTTCGTCTACATCATCATATTTACCATTTAAAATATTTTCTACGTCCGTTAAAACATCTTCAATTTTAACAAATTGTCCTGGTATATTTGTATAAGGTTCCGCTACAAACATTGGTTGTGAAAAATAGTTTCTTAATTTACGAGCACGATAAAATGTTAATTTATCACTTTCAGATAATTCTTCTATTCCTAGTACAGTGATTATTTCTTCTAATTCTTGATATCTTGTTAGGGTCTTTATTGTTTCTTCTACTAAATTATAATGTCTTTCTCCTATTTTTTCTACATCTATTAATTTACTTGTTGATTCAAATACATTCATTGCAGGATATATACCGGCTTCTGCTACCTTTCTGTCTAGTACTATTTGTCCATCCATATATGACATTATTGTTTGTACGGCATCATCATTTAAATCATCGGCAGGTATATATATGGCTTGGAATGATGTTATTGAACCTTTAGTATTAGAATTTATTCTTTCTTCTATTTTACTTACTTCACTTGCCATATCTGATGGATATCCATTTGCTATTAAGATTTGTTTTAGTTCTGTAGCAATTTCTGCTTTTGCTTGTAGAAAACGATATATATTATCTATGAATAATAATACATCTTGATTCTTTTCATCTCTTAAGTATTCTGCTACAGTTAATCCTGAATATACTGATTTACTTCTTGATACAGGGTTATCACCCATTACTCCATATACCATACCCATTTTATCTAATAGATTTGATTCTTTCATTTCATTATATAACTCTACACCTTCTCTGGAACGTTCTCCTGTTCCTACGAATACAGCGTTAGAGTTTTGAGATGTATATACGTTATGAATTAATTCTTTTATTAATACTGTTTTCCCTACTCCGGCACCTCCAAGAAGTCCCATTTTAAATCCTTTTTGTAATGGTGCAAAGAAATCTATTACTTTTATTCCAGTCCATAAAATTTCTGATGATACATTAATATCTTTTAGTGTAGTTGTTGTATTATCTACTTGCTTTTTCTTAACACTTACTAGTTCTTTTTTATCTATTGGATCACCATATGAGTTAAACATTCTGCCTAATACTTTGTCAGAATATTCCATTGTAAGTCCTGATGATAATTTCTTTAAAGGTGTAGCTTTCTTTAAACCATGGTTTGATCCTAAACTTATACATTTAGCAGTTGTGGAAGTAATTTCTACTACTTCAAATTTATAATTTTCTTCATTATCTGATAGGATATCTCCTACTTTTACAGTTTCATCTGTTAATACAACTTCAATCGAAATATCAAATATTGAAATAACTTTACCAACCATTTTTACACCTCACTTTTTTCTTCTGTTAGGAATTTAAAATCATCTATCATTTGTTCTTTTGTTCTTGGTGAATACTTATATTGTTTTAATTTATCAAGCATTATTTTTCCATCTTTCATCTTTTTCTGTAATTCTTTACTCATTTCATCAATATTAGCAAGTTCATATACTGATCTTACTTCTAAGTATGAAAGTAATTCTCTTCTTAATTTAGTACCAACTTTTTTCATATCATCTGATTGTACGTTACCACCTAGACGTGATACTGATAATCCATAATTTATAGCGGGCTTTTCACCTTTTGCAAAGTTTTTAGCAGATAATACTAATTGTCCGTCGCAAATAGATATTATGTTGGTTGAAATATAATCTGTTATGTCTCCACTTTTTGTTTCTACTATTGGTAAAATTGTTAAAGAACCACCATTCATATGTTGGGCTCCTTTTTCAAGTAATCTTGAGTGAGCATAGAATATATCTGCTGGATAAGCATCACGACCTGGTGTTTTATTACTAGTTAAACTTATTTCACGGTAAACATCTGCGTGTTTCTTTAAATCATCTATCATTAGTAAGACATCAAACTTTTGCATCATATAATTTTCAGCAATAGTTGTTGCTACATATGGTGTTAAATAAGTTCTAGTTGGTAATTCATCGTTAAAAGACGCTATGATTATAGTATAACTAGCAGCTCCTCTTTTAGTTAGTTCATAATATATATCTTTTACTTCTTTTTTAGTTTTTCCTATTGCAACATATATACATATTACATTCTTACCTTTTTGATTCACTATAGCGTCAAGACATATTTGAGTTTTACCTGTTTTTTTATCTCCTATTATCAATTGTCTTTGTCCTCTACCTATTGGATACATCAAATCTATTCCTGATATTCCTGTTAAGAATTCTCTTCTAACATCTGTTCTATCCATTATTGGTATTGGGGGGTTTTCTATTTTTACTTCAGTTAGATTTTCAAATTTTTTACCTGCTATTAAATCATTACCAAAAATATCTATTACTTTTCCAATGGAGTCTTTACTAAAATAACATTTAAATTCTTTCTTTAAAGCATACACAATATCTCCAGGAATAACGCTTTCTTTAATATCTACTAAGGATACTACTATTTTATTTGGATATATTCCCATTATATATCCACTTGCTTTTCCTGCTACATCAACTGCCTCATAGAACTCTACATCATTTAAGCCACTAACTTCTATGTTATATTTATTAACTCTAGTTACTCTACCAGAAGAGTAAATTGTTTTATTTTCTTTTATATCTTCGATAGCATTTTGTATATTTTCGTTATCCATATTATACATTCCTTTCATTCAAACTATAATCATAAATTTTATTTTTATATATTATTCTTATCCCTTTATATATATCTTTAGCATACTTAGTTTTTATGTACTTACTTAAATTATCATAATTATCTTGCTTATTTCCTACATATATTGTTATATATGGATTGTTTAAATCTAGTAATTCTGTTATATAATCAATAAATCCTTCTATTGATGTTTTATTGTTTAGTGATTTATATATTTCATATATTTGATATTCTTTACTATCTAGATAACTTTTTAATTTTTCTTCTAGTAAATCATTTGGTAATAACTTTAATTCATAAATTTTATCAGGGCTAAATTTATTTCTTAAATTCATACAAAATTCATAGTTTTCAATATTAACTGGGATACTTAAAAAAATAGAAATTAATTTATTATAATCAATATTAAACTCTGTTTCCAATTTTCTATTTAATTCGAAGATATTTTTATCTTGATATTTTGTCTCATTTAAAAGATTTATGATGTTATAATCAAACTCATAATTATTTTGAGGCAAACTTGCCACATTTCCTTCATTATTCTTTAATTCTTTATCCTTTAACTTTTTATCTATTTGATTTAATTTAGTTTCTTTCTCATCAATCAAATAGTCATATTCTTGTAATTTATCTACAAAGTATGATTTTGTTTGGGAATTTATTTTGTTCACTGTGCTTTTTAAAATCATGAACATAACAAAAACAAGTGCTAAAATTAATACACAAACAAATAAGAATATTAATACTGTACTCATTATGATAATAATGGATTAAAGAATAGTAATAAGAAACAAAATAAGAATAAGAACAATATAAATATTGCTGTTATTATTAGAATTGTCATTACAGAATGAACGACATCATTTTTTGTTTCTGGATTTCTACCTACTGCTTCTGCAACTCTTCCTCCTAATATACCTACTCCTATACCTAAACCTAAAAATGCTAATCCTAAGATTAAACCTATACATTGCGCTGTAGCGGCTAAAACTGTTTCCATAATTAATTCCTCCTTAGTCTTCTTTATTCTAGAATTAAGTATACCAAATATTCACTTTATTGTCAATTACTCCCAAGTATTATTTTATGGTAAAATTACAATACATTTTAGTTATATTTTAACTTTCTAAACACAAAAAAACACCAATTATTATTAGTGCTTTTGTTGTTTTAAAGTTCAATATAATTATACGAACAGGCTCTGATTAATCTATTCATTATAGCAATACCAAGACCTTCTTTTTTGACTCCTTCAATAATGATTAAATCATATTCTGTTTTATCTACTTCTCTTAATATATGGAATATATTATGCATGACATCCTCTAATGTATTTCCCATATTAATAGTATTTTTAAAATACTTTGTATTATTATCTTTGCAAACTACTAATATATTTTTTTCTTCTTCTAATTTCTTTACTTTATTAATAAATTTAGAATTGTCTTCACTATATACTAATAAGCATTTCTTTTTGGGAGCATAATGTTTATATTTCATGCCTGGAGATAATACTTTTTCATTATTTTGTGGCTGTTTAAAAATATTGTTATCTAATTCAACATCAAACCCATGACTTTGAAAATCATCTATTGTTATTTTGCCAGGTCTTAATATTTTAATTTTATTCCCAATTACTCTTATTACTGTCGACTCTACTCCAATATCTGTATCTCCACCATCAATAATGCATGATACCTTTTCTCCAAGCTCATCTATTATATCATTTATGTTTGTACCACTAGGTCTTCCTGATACATTTGCTGATGGTGCTGCTATTGGTGTATTAGCCTCTTTAATTAGAAGGTTTGCTATCTTATTACTAGGCATTCTGATACCTACTGTATTTAAGCCACCAGTTACAATATCTGGAACAATTTCTTTTCTTTCTAAAATTATAGTAAGAGGCCCTGGGAAAAAAGTATCTATAATTTTTCTTTCTGTCTTATTTATATTTTTTGCTATTCTTTCAATCATAGAAATATCAGAAACATGAAGTATCAATGGGTTATCTTGCGCCCTTCCTTTGGCAATAAATATATTTTCAACTGCCTTTTCATCTAGACCATTTGCTCCTATTCCATAAACTGTTTCTGTTGGAAAAATAACAAGTTTCCCTTCAATTATTAAATTACTAGCATAATTTATTCCATTTAAATCAATTTTTTCTTCCATTTTTAAAACTTTTTCCATATAAATCACCATTTATGATATTATATATCAAAAATGGATAAATGACAATATTGCATTAAAATAATTAATATGTTAAAATATCAGCAAACGGATGAAGGAGAAAATTTATAATGATTAATAAAATAATAATAGGTACTCATAATGGCATATTTCATTGTGATGAAGTTGTTGCAATCGCAATAATAAAAATGTTATATCAAAATGTTACTGATATAGAAATTATTAGAACACGCGATATTAATATTTTAAACTCAAAATGTAATATGTTGATTGATATTGGCAATGGCAAATACGATCATCATCAAAAGGGTGGAAATGGTAAAAGAATAAATGGGGTTTCTTATGCAAGTGCTGGTCTTGTATGGAAAGATTTTGGAATGTTACTAATAGAAAAGATATGTAAAAACTATTTAAATACAGTTGAAATGAATGAGATATTTAATAGTATTGATGAAAATATTATTCAAAAAGTTGACATGGAAGATAATGGCGAGGGGGAATTAGAACATCCATTTAAGTTTATAAATACATTTTTACCATTATGGTACGAGAAATTTCAAGATTATGATAGTAATTTTAATGATGCGCTAAACTACACTATTGGGATTTTCAGGCATATAATAAATTATGATATAAGTGTTAAAATGGCTTCTAAAGAAATAGATAATAATATTAAAAATCAAAGAATAGGCAATATTTTATTATTACCTTCTCAAACAATGCCATGGGTAGACAAAGTGATTAATTATAATGATAAAAATTTAGAAGATTGCATTGATTTTGTTGTTTTTAAGTATCCAACTGGTGGTTATGCATTACAATGCGTACCATTATCATTAAATGATAAATTTTCTCAACGAATAAGTCTACCTGAAGAATGGGCTGGGGAAACGATTAATTTATCTATAATTTCAGGAGTTGATAGTGCAATTTTATGTCATAAAGGAAGATTTTTTGCTAGAGCAAATGAATTTGAAGATATTATAAAAATGTGCGAAATTGCTACTAATAAAAACACAAAAAAAAATGGCAACACCAAAAAAAATGGCAACTACAATGTTAAAAGAAAAATCAAATAATATAATTTAAATATAAAAACAATTTGTTAATTTTCTTTTTTACGATTTTATATTGAAATTAACAAACAATTTAATCTATATATTATTTTATTTTTAAAAATTACATTAATATGCTTACATAGTTTGGAATTACATTTCTTACACCAATCTTCTGGAGATTTATATCCCCAATATTCTTTTATTCTGATAACTTTTTTAAAGTTATATTTTTTTCATTATATTTTCTTATTCATCTTATATCGTCAGTACACCATTTACACCTTTTTGCACCCACTTTTTGTTTTGATTTACACCTTTTTGCACCCACTTTTCACTCTTGCTTACACCTTTTTGCACCCACTTTTCACTCTTGCTTACACCTTTTTGTACCCACTTTTTATTTTTTTAACTTTTTACTATGCTATTTTATACAAAAAAACACCAATTATTATTAGTGCTTTATACGTTTTAGACTTTATATACTTCAGAAAAATAATCTTTTATTTTAGTTACATCTATAATATTATTTTTCTCAGTACCTTTCCATGGTTCTTCATCATGTGTTAAATCTATTAACTTCTTTGCTTCTATTTGACCGTAACTTTGAATAACAATATCAACTATTTCCTTTAATCCTTCGCTTAAATTTACTATTTTATTTGAAGTTATTATTGGCGTTTTACCTTTATATTTTTTATAAACATCTTCTACTACTGGTCCATAAGACCATGCATATATTTTACTCTTAAAGGCTTCTTTATCATAAACAACTAAAGATAAGGCTTGAATATAATAAAGTAATTTTTGTAACTTTAATGGTGTTATATATTCTGCTTTATTACTCATATCTTTTATATTATATTTTTCTTTCATTTCATCTATTTTATCGTTATATTTAAAGATTAAATAATCTGCCAAATCTAAAGTATTTGCGGTCTCAAATTTTAGTGATTTTAATTTTTCTACATCTAATGTCGCAATGTTATGGTATTTCAAATTGCGTCTCAAATTAATATTTTCTACAAATAAATCATATTTTTCTGGAAGTAAATTTTTTCTATTATTTCTAATTAAATCATACATGTTATCTGGATTACTACTTAATCTCATGATTGCATCTATTGCCTCAGTTTGAATAGAACCATTTTCAAATCTATGTACTGATATTTCTCCAAGACCAATTGATAAAGCATATTCTTTCTGGTTCATACCATATTTTTTTCTTATTTCTTTTATCTCTTCCGAAGTTAACAAGTTATGTCTTTTCTTATAAATATCATATAATCTAATGTCATTTTCTATTTCTATATTTCTATCAAAGACTTCTTCTAATGTTATTGGGTCTACTAGATAATGTTCATCATATTCTATTTCTTCATCTTTTACAAATGTTTTTACTCTTCTTAACTTAACATTTTCTTTCTCCATATTACATTCCTCCTAAATTATTCATCCTCATGACAAGATATAATTTTAATTTGATTATTTTTATATTTTATTTTTACATAAAATTTAACATCTTTTATTATTTCCTTTTTAAAAATGAATAATTATTCATCTGGATAATCTCTATCAACTTCAGGACCTTTTATTATATCTTCTTCCTCTAAACTTGCTATAAACTCTTCTATATCATATTGAGTAAGTCCATATTTATGCCTTGAACTTCTATTTTTACTAGTTGGTACAAAATCATAATCTTTATCTTTCATTGACTTTTTTATTGCATTTATAATTCCTTTTACTCCCAATATGCATCACCAATAATATTGTATCACAAGTGAATAAAATTATCAATTGATAATTTTATATTTTTAATTATTTTTGCATACTAGATTATTTATAAGTTAGTATCTAAAGAATTGATATAATGTATTGTAATTATATAATACTTACTTTATATCATTTATTATATTAATAGCCGCTATAGTAGCATCTGAGGTAGCAGTTGTCAATTGATATACATCTTTTTTTATTACATCCCCTATAGCATAAACTTTATCAATACTTGTATGATAGTTTTTATCAACTATTATGTATCCATTATCTTTTTCTACATCAAATAATTCACTATTTGGAATCCAACCAATTGCTAAAAATATTCCACTTGCTAATACTGTTTCACCATTATCTAAAGTAACTGATTTTAAACTATCATTTTCTATATTATATTTTTCTATATTAGCATTATAAATTATATTTACATTATTTTTATCTTCTAATTTATTTAATAATATTTTCTCTGCTCTTAAATTATCATTTCTATAAATTATTGTCACTTTCTTACATATGTTAGATAAGTATATTGCAGTAGTTACAGCAGTATTAGAACCTCCTACTACTATTACATCTTTATCTTTAAAGAAATATCCATCACAATTAGCACAAAAACTAATACCATTACCTATTAATTTTTCTTCATTATCTATATTTAATCTTTTTTCACTTCTACCTGTTGCTATTATTATATATTTAGTTTTTATATTATGATTAGTAGTAATTATATTTTTATTTTCTAAATCTATTTCTTTTATACTTTCAAATATATATTCTACATTTAAGTTATTTACAGAACTATATATATTAGCTGCTAAATCCACACTATTGATTTGGGGATAACCCGGATAATTTTCTATATCATATCCTTTTTGTAGTACTCCTCCTGGAGCATTATTTTCTATTATCAAAGTTTTTAATCCTGCTCTTTTTAGATATATTGCGGAAGTCATTCCTGCTATACCAGATCCTATTACTACTACATCATATTCTGTCATTATTATTTCTAACCTCCCCACTTATTGTTTTATTTCTATTAATTTTATTTAAAATAAGACCTACTAATCCTATAATTATTAAAATTAAGGATACTATTTGACTCACTTTAAACCCTAAGAAATAAAGACTATCTGTACGAAAACTTTCTATTACAATTCTTCCTAATCCATACCATAAGAAATAAAATGATACTTGTGTTCCATCTTTTTTACTTCTTTTTCTAATTAGCATTAATATTATAAATCCTATTAAGCACCAGATAGATTCATATAAAAACATTGGCTGATAATAAGAACCGTCTATATACATTCCATCTATTATAAATTGTGGTAAATGAAGACTATGAAGAAAAGTTAAACTTGTTTTTGGGCCATATGCTTCCATATTAAAGAAATTTCCCCATCTTCCTATGGCTTGGCCTAGTATTAGGGAAGGTGCTAAAATATCTAATGTTTCTATAAATGGTTTATCATATTTTTTACATTCATATAAAATTACTAATATAGCAGTGATTACTGCTCCATATATAGCAAGTCCGCCTTCCCATATTTTAAATATTGATAATAAGTCATTTTTGTAAACATCAAAATTAAATATTACATAATATATTCTTGCTCCTATAATTGAAGTAGGTATTAATATAAAAATTAAATCTGTTATAAATGTTTGCCCTGTAGTTTTGTTCTTGGCATATTTTACCGCTATGAAACTTCCTATTACTACTGCTAATAAAATTAAAAAAGAATACCAATAAATATTAAAGCTACCTACACTAAACAATACTCTATTCATCAGTATCCCTCCTCATATTGATAATTGGTTTTATTATTAATCCTTCTACAAAAATATTTAACAACGATATTAATATTGCTATAATAAATGGGATTATTATTCCATGTATTTGAAAGTTATTTCCTAATATAAAACTTGTTATATATAATATTAATACATTTATTAAGGGATAAAATAATCCTAAGGTTAAAGCAGTTATTGGTAAAGTTAAATATACTAAGATTGGCTTTATAGTTTGATTTAATATATATATTATAATAGACGCTAAAAGTGCATATAATCCAAAATATTTATTATTTATTATAAGAGATTTTTTAAATAATATTGATACTATTATTAAAACTATTGCATATCCTAACATATATATTAGCCACTCTATTAATTTAGTTAGATTATTTTTCTTTTTATCAGTAGTAACGCAATCTACTATTATTCTTTTTTTCATTTTGCACTTCCTTATACTTTTTATATTATAGCATAATAGGCACATAAAATAAAGTATTACATATACTAAAATTGAAAGAGTTGGTGTTACATATGAATAATGATAGAGATTCTCAATACTTTGGATATGGATATGGTATGGGCTACAATCCTAATATGATGCCTAATAATAATATGCCATATATTAATAATAATATTCCTAGTGGTAATAATTATATGAGTAATTGGAGTCAAGATATTAATAATCGTATTGATAAATTAGAAAGAAAAGTTAATAGGTTAGAGCAAAGAATTACTAGATTAGAAACTCCTTATCAGAATAGTAATAGTTATAATAATGAACCTGATAGTAATATGTATATGATGTAAAGTTTGGAATACTTATAGTGTTCCTTTTTTGATGCTTTAGTATTACTTTTGTTTTTTTAATTTTATTATCTAGTTAATAAGAGTGAGATGTTAAACTATGTATTTTAATTATAGTAAAAAACAGAAATCCACTTTAAAACATTATACTAATAGAGAAGATTTAAAAAGGCATTGTTAGATGATTAAATATTTCTTTTAATAATAGGCATTGGTTTATCAAACGTTACTTCATTAAAAATTTCTACTTTTTGTTCTTTACAAAGTTCCAAATATTTATCATCCCAAGATAATCTATATGCATCATTAATATCAAGTCCTATTCTATTAACCCAATTTTTAACTACAGCTTCTGGATTTTTTATTGTACTTTTATTTTCAATTTCTAAACATACTCCAAATGGATATTCATCAATGGATATTTCTACTTCATCATTTTCAAATACAGTTCTATATCTTTCATAACTTTCAACGATAGTAAAATGCATAACATTTTCTACAATGAATATAAAATTATCTATATCATTTGAATTAATTCTTACTTCTTTTTCTTCTTCTTTATTTACTTCTGTTTCAGTAGTGTTTTTCAATCTTCTTTTCCAACTAAGTTTACATTTTGTTTCGTTTGTATTTTTTGATATTCTTAATCTAAATCTTCCATCTATTTCTTTACTATAAAAATTAAATCTTTCATCGCAATGATTATAC
>CAVJSY010000155.1:0-2321 GCA_963652285.1 Oribacterium sp. | reverse complement strand
TTCTAATAGCATATTCTGGATTATACTCATTAATATAGTTATTTAAACTTCTAGATTTAGTATGCATACTAGATTTTACTTCTATTGGTATTATTTTCCCTTTCTCTGATTGCACAACAAAATCAACTTTACTATCATATTCATTTTTCCAATAATTAAGATTTACGCCATTATATTTTAATGAACTAGCAACATAGTTTTCAGTTAACATTCCTATCATTAATTCATTAACAGATTTTCTATTTTTTATTAAATACAAAGGAAACTCACTTAAATTAGTTAATAGCCCCACATCATTCATATACAACTTAAATGAATCTAACTCCTCATACATTTTAAGTGGTACCCCAACTTTAATTTTAATACACTTGTTTGCTATACCTGCATTAACCAACCAATCTATAGAACTACCAAATATAGAACTTGTTCCACCCTTCTGAACTAACTTATATTGAAATTTTTTATTATCTTTTGCAAGTTGAATCGGAATAGAATCAAATGTTGCTAGTATTTTTTTGCACTTCATCAAAAAATATAAGTGTATTTTCTTTATCAATTTTTCTACCAAATACCACTTCAAAAAATAACTAGTACAACAAGTACTAATTATAAAAATACAGAAAAATAAAATTTATCGTTTATTTAAACTTCTAACATATTTTTTAGATTTATCAAAATAAAAGATACATCCACATTTTAAAGGATCAGCTTCATCACCATCCATATACTCACCATTTTTTATATAGACTACAAAGCTGTTAGAAATATCGTCTCCTAATATTTCAGAACTTCTACCATCAACATATGAAAATTGATAACCATCCTTAGGTTCAACAACCCTAACTACATATTCTCCATCAGCAAGATTAGTTACATTATGCGTTCTTTTAGTAGAAGTCCACTGATCAATTAAATTATTATCTAAATCAGTAACTAAAAAATCAACTCCATCTATATAATCACTATCATCTTTAGAATAAGCACCAACTAAAAAACTTCCATTATTATAGTCTCTATAAGCATCTAGTATTTCATCACTAAGTTTTTCCTTAACAGTAGAAATAGTATAACAAAAATAATAGTCATCTTTTTTATCTTTAAATTCATTAGGATAATCTTCCATAGTAAATTTATAAACAGCCAAATTATTACCATAGTCCTCCAAAGTATTAATCTCTTCAATTGTATATGTCTTACCCTGCTCTAAACCTTTAATTATATAATCATCTACCCCACTAACAAAATGATCAATAACATTATTATCACTATCTCTAACAACATATTCTATACCTGAAATATAATCTAAAGTTTTAGAATCACATACTGAAAACATTACTCTATCCACGCCATTCATATCTTCATACTTTGATAATTGTTCTGAAGGTATATTTAATTCCTTAGAATAAGAAACATATCCTAAAAAAACATTAATAACTTCCTTACTAGAATCATAAGTTTCTGATATATTATCATTAATACTAAAACTATATTCTAATGCACTAAAACTCTCATAAACGTCATCAGCATCTTTATTCTTTTTACTAGAGCTATTAAAACTACAACCAGAAAGTGTAGCAAATACTAGCACCATACTTACACCTTTTTTAAATTTATCTGAAATATTATTTATTTTTATATTCATAATAACCCTCCCATCAAAATTAATATATCATAATACTTATTTGAAGTCAAAAATTTTACATCAACTTTACACATAAAAAAAACACCATTTATCATTTATAAAATGGCATTTGCATAAGTATATAGATAGTCATTTACAATATTAATATCATAAATTTTATTTTCTAAACAATAAGATATAACCAAGTCAAAATTGTTATTTTTACTTAAACTATATCCCGCACTAGAAAGCAAATTATTAAACTTCTCCTTATCCAAAGATAAAGACAAGCACAACTTAATAACATTATTCTTTTTAGGAATATAATTATCATTACATCTTATTTTAGAAAATAATTTTCTATCCATATCTACTTTTTTATAAATCTCTGAATCTTTATAACCACTATCATCAATGTATGAAAATAATAAACTACTAAAAGACAAAGACTTATTTTGATTTAGATATTCTTTTAAATTTTTATTCATTTTAAGCACCTCCACAGTACACTTTACTGTTGGTTTGCATCCACAAAGCAACATCGTTTTGCTCCACATAAATATCTAAATCGATTATTATTATATCATCGCCAAAAAATAAGTCAATACCAATTACATAAAAAGACTGTACCAAATAATTGTACAATCTTCATAAAATTAATTATGTTGATCTCTCATAACAAACTTACAAGAAGTATAAG
>CAVJSY010000154.1:0-7409 GCA_963652285.1 Oribacterium sp. | reverse complement strand
TCTGGTACTACTAAGTGTTTTAAAGTAGATTATGAGAAAGGACAAGATATTAATTTTGCTGATGGCTTAGTCGCTCAAACAACTTTTGATAAGAATAATGCTGTATATACTACATTATCTATTGCTAGAAATGAAAATTGTGATTTATGTGGAACAGGATCGATTAAAGTAAATATTACTTCCTCTATAAGTCTTTCATCAGGAGCTTTAAGCTATAAAATATTTGATTATAACACTAGAGAACTTGCAACAGGATCTATTACAAATACTGGTATAACAGAAATATATAAAGACTTTGATATAACTTCTAGAACATCAACTAACTTTATAATATACTTTTATTTAGATGCTAGTAAACTAACTAATGATTATTTAGAAGCAAGTTTTACTGGTAAAATATATGCAGAAGCAAAATCTAATGGAAACATATGTAATAATGATAAAGATGATAATTATTGTGAAAACAATAATATTACTAATTTATCAGAATGTATTTTAAGAAGTGAAGATAACTCTGATAGTATAGAGAGTGCTAAAACATATATAGCAAATAAAGGAACACCTGATTTTAATAAAATTGCACCTACTATAAATTATGTAATAACAGAAACAGAAAAGACAAATGATAATGGAGTAATTTCTACTAGTAATCATTTTACTTTAGGTAAAGGTTATACCTTCAATAATGAAACAGGAATATTTTCTTTAACTGATTATAATAATAATGAATTATCAGATGAATATTTAGATTATTATACCTGTGGTAGTACCTCTGGAACTTGGGCTAGTTGTTCTACATTATATAAAATAAAAGCATACACTAAAAGTGGTACAACATATAAAGTAACAAATGCAATTGTTTATAGTTACAAAACTAAAACATCATTATCCTCAGAAGGTGGATTATATAAAGCAGATGATTATGATGGTAATCCAACCTATTATTTTAGAGGTGACGTATCTAATAATTATGTCTATTATGCAGGATACTACTTTAGAATTGTAAGAATAAATTCAGATGGAAGTATTAGAATAATTTATGATGGTACAACACCTCATAAAAATGGAGAAGCTTCTTCAGATAGACAAATAGGTTATACTAAATATAATTCTAACTATTGGGATCCAACTTATGTAGGATATATGTATAGTGAGGATTTTGAATTAAAGGAAAATGATACCACGGCAGTAACATATTATAATTTTAATGAAAATACAACTTATTACTACGGAAGTTCATATACATTTGATGCCAGTACTAAAAAGTTCAAATTAAGTGGAAATACGACTTCAGGAATTTGGAAAAATGTTTATAATGATGTTATAACAAATTATCCTTATACTTGTTTTAGTACTAGTGTATCTGGTACTTGTAATTATATTTTAAAACTAACAGGTTATGTAAGTAATTATCAAGCAAAAGTTAATTATATATCATATAGTTCAAAGAACTATGCTTCTACTTTAAATAATACAACAGACTCTACCGTAAAAACATATATAGACAATTGGTATAAAAATAATATATTAAATAAAACAGATGAAAATAATATAAGTTACAGTAATTATTTAACAGATAATATTTTTTGTAATGATAGAAGCCTATCATCTGGAGATGGTTTTAGTTTAAGCAAATGGAGTGCCTATAATCCATATAAAAGATTAATTACAACTAAAGTACCATCTTTAATATGTAGTCAAACATCAGATAAATTTACAACATCAAGTACTATAGGAAATGGAAAACTTACTTATCCAGTTGGTTTAATAAATGCAGATGAAGTATATTTAGCAGGTGGTAAATATAATAACAACAGATATTATTTGTATACTGGCATAACATATTGGATTGGGTCGCCGTATCAATTTTCTTTGTCCCTTGGCCACGCTTACGCTTGGCGCGTCCTTTCCACTGGGGCCCTCGATGCCAATGGGGTGACTGCTTCGCACGGCGCCCGCCCTGTATTAAATTTAAGTTCTAATATACTAATATCTTTTGGATCAGGAACATACAATAACCCGTATCAAATAAAACTAAATTAGAAGTACGGCTTAGATTTATATCATCTATAGCCGATACTTAAATAAAGATAATAGATAAAATTTTTCTATTGTCTTTTAATTATATTTTTTTTCTTTTAAAATTGATAATTATGTTATATAATATTAGTGAGAGTGATTAAAATGAAAGTTGTAGTGCAAAGATGTATTAAATCTAGTGTTGAAGTAGATAATAAAATAGTAGGTTGTATTGATAAAGGACTAATGTTATTAGTGGGTTTTACATATGGTGATAATGAAGATATAATTGATTATATGGTAGATAAAATAATAAATTTAAGAATATTTGATGATGAAAATGGCGTTATGAATTTAAGTTTATTAGATGTAGGTGGTAGTATTTTATCTGTTAGTCAATTTACTTTATATGCTGATAGTTCTAAGGGAAGAAGACCTAGTTATATTAAAGCTTTAAGAGGAGTAGATGCTACAAAGTTATATGATTTATTTAATGAAAAATTAAGGTTTAAGAATGTAGAGGTAGAAACTGGAATATTTGGGGCTTCTATGCAAGTATCTTTAATAAATGATGGTCCTATTACTATTATTTTGGAGAAGGAGAATAGAGATGAAAAGTGATAAAATTAATTTTAAGATATTAAATTTACTTATGATAATTGGAATTATTTGTTTATTATATATGATTAGTGGATTATGGGTAGGAATACTTAATAAAGTTGTTGCAGTATTATTTCCGTTTGATTTAGCATTTGTTATAGCATATGCATTATATCCGTTTGTAAGAAAACTTTCTAATGTTGGATTTCCTAAATTGTTAGCGGTAGGTACAGTAATATTTATTTTAGTAGGATTTCTTACTTTGATACTTATTTTATTTGTTCCTATGTTATATGATCAAGTAGTATTATTTTTATCTAATATTTCGGCTTTTATAGCAGATATTTCTTCTAAGTATGAGATTGATTTAGGAGCATTACAAACTTCATTTGGAGATATATCTAAAGATGTTATTAAAACTCTTAGTAAGTATTTATCTGATGGTGCTATAAACGTGGTTAATACTTCTATTAGTGTTGTTAGTACTTTGATTATAACTTTAATAGTTTCAGTTTATTTCTTATGGGATATGGATAAGATAAGAAGCTGTGTTAAAAAGAGACTTAAATCTATGAAAAATAGAAGTTATGCTTATGTGTCTAAGTTAGATGAAGGTATTAGTGGTTATTTTACTGGGTTAGGATTAAACATAATAATTCAGTTATTTGAATATACTTTAGTGTTTAAATTAATTGGTCATCCTAACTATTTAATTTTAGGAGTTCTTGCTGCTGTTACTACTATAATTCCTTATTTTGGAGGGTTAATTATTAATATTATTGCTTGTTTAATAGCATCTGTTATTAGTGTTAAGTTATTTATATTAACTTTACTTGTATGTTTGATATGTCCTAATATAGATGGATATATTGTAAGCCCTAGAGTATATGGTAGAACTAATCAAATACATCCTCTTATAAATATTTTTGCTGTATTTGCAGGTGGTGTATTAGGTGGTTTTTGGGGAATTGTTGTATCTTTACCAGTAGCGATTGTTGTTCTTGTCACTATTAGATTTTTTAAGAGTGATATAAGCGATAAGATAGTAGAGATTAAGGAGAAAAAAGTAGGTGATTAAATGAAGGTATTGTTATATACAGAAGGATTAAAAGTAGTTGGTAAATCTGGTTTAGGTAAGGCTATAAATCACCAAAAAAAGGCTTTGGAGAGTGTAGGAATTCCTTATACTACTAAATTAAATGATGATTATGATATATTGCATATTAATACTTATTTTCCTGCTTCTTATGAGATTGCTAAGAGAGCTAAGGAGAAGGGAAAAAAGATTGTATATCATGCTCATTCTACTGAGGAAGATTTTAGGGATGGTTTTATATTTTCTAAGCAGGTATCTTCTATGTTTAAGAAATGGTTGATTAAGTGCTATAACTTGGGAGATGTTATTGTTACTCCTACACCATATTCTAAGAGATTATTAGAAGGATATGGTATTGATAAAAAGATATATGCTATAAGTAATGGTATTGAACTTGGTTTTTTTAAGAGGGATACTTTAGAGGGTAAGAGATTTAGAAGAGAATATAATTATAGTGATGATGATAAAGTAATTATAGGAATTGGTTTATATATTGAAAGAAAGGGAATTGTTGATTTTGTAGAACTTGCTAAGAGGTTGCCTGAATATAAATTTATTTGGTTTGGATATAGTCCATTATCTGCTGCTACTAAGTCTGTTAGAGATGCTGTTAATACTGAACTTGATAATTTAACTTTTGCGGGATATGTGGAGCAAGATATGATTAAGGCTGCAATGAGTGGTTGTGATTTATATTTATTTCCTACATTAGAAGAAACTGAGGGAATTCCTATTATCGAGGCTTGTGCTTGTAAGACTAAAGCATTAATTAGGGATATTCCAGTTTTTGATGATTGGCTTATTGATGGGGTAAATGTTTATAAGGCTAAGGATTTAGATGAGTTTGAGGATAAGATAAAGAAAATTATTTCTGGAAAGTTACCTGATTTAACTGAAAAGGCTTATGAGGTTGCTAAAAAGAGAGATATTAAATATGTTGGGTTAGAACTTAAGAGGGTTTATGAAGATGTTATGAATATTGATAATGAGAAAAATAAGAGAATTAAGCCTCATAAGGTAGTAGTAGAAAAAATAGATAATATGTAATAGATATAAATATCTATATAGTTAATTTTCTTGATATATTGTAATAAAATTGATACACTAGTAGTGTATTAATTTTTATTTATGTATTATATTTGCTTGAATAGAGCATGAAATTTTAATTATATGATAATACATGCTAGAATATTGAGTTACTTATGGAGGAATTATATATGGAGTATGAAGAATATAGAGATAATATAGAAAGTTTACCAGAAGAGGATTTGAAAAAGAGAGATATATATTTGTCAGGATTAGTAAATAATAAATACTTAGGACCATTAACTGGTTTTACTAGTCTTGATAAACCTCAATTTAGAGTAATGCAGCCAGTGGATTATGATTATGAATATTGCAAGAAAACAATATATGAAATGGCTAAAGAGAAATTAGTTAATTATAGAGAATTAAAGACTATGGATTATTACGGTACTGAAGTAACAAATGATGAGTTACTTAAAAATATTGATGTAGTTACTAGAGCATATCAGAGTATAGGCGTTAAAAATAATGATACTGTTTTATTTATGGGACTAAATACACCAGAGGTAACATATTCGTTGTATGCAGTGAATAGATTGGGTGCCGCTAGTGAATGGTTTAATCCTAGTGTTATTTCTCCTACATTACTGAAAGAACATATAATTAAGAATGATATAAAAACGATTTTTACAATAGATGTAGCATATGATTTGGTGAAAAAGGCTATAGAGGGTACAGGTGTAGAGAGGGTAGTAGTTAATTCTTTAGCAGATTCATTTTCTCTAGATATGAAGAGAAAATATAATATTCAAGTATATGGAATTAATATGATAATTAAATCTAAAATGTATAACAAATTATTATCAAAAATATTAAATAAAATAGATTATCAAAGTGATTCTAGACAGACTACATATTCTATAAAAAAGTTGCATGGACTTTCAAAAATAGAACAAGGTGTTTTTAGATTGTATCAATATTCAGAAAAAGAAAAAATAAAATATAAGGCAAGTTTTAGAGAAAATAATGATGATGATCGATTTATTTCTTGGAATGATTTTATTAAACAAGAAAAATTGGTTAGTGAGATCAAAGAGGCTAAATATGAAGATGGTAAGACTACGATTATAGTACATACTGGTGGTACAACTGGACCTGCTAAAAGAGTCGCTCATACTGATTATTCTGCTAATTCTGCTTTATATCAGGCTTCTTTTTTGCCTATTGATTTTCAACCTGGTGATAAGATAGCACAGATAATTCCTCCTATTGTAGCATGGGGGTTAGAGGACATTTTGGCAGCAAGATATTTTGGTATGCAGTCAATGATGATTGCGTCTTATGATAGAAACGAATTTGTTCCATTTATATTAAAAACGAAATCTAATCATTATTTTACAGTACCTTCTTTTGTTGAAACGATGCTAGATAATCCATTATTAGATAATGCTGATTTATCTTTTATAAAGAGTATAAATTATGGTGGCGAAGCATTAGATAAGGAGAAAGAGAAAAGAATAGATGAGACTTTGAAAGCTCATAATTGTAGTGTTTATGGAAATTATGGATATGGTCAAAATGAGGATTTTGGGTGTGTGACATTGAATGTTACAGCACTGGGAAAAGAAAAAGTATATGGAACATGTGGGATACCTATAGTAGGAAATGAATTTTTATTGTTAGATGATAATGGTGAAGAAGTGAGATATGGTAAGGATGAAAATGGTAAATATAGATATGGTAATCTTTATTTATCTGGTCCAATAACTATGAAAGGTTATATAGGAGATGCTTCTTCTGAAAATGAAAATACTATTAAATATATTCATGGTAAAAAATATATAAATACTGGTGATGTAACATATATAGATGAGGATGGTAGAATAGGTGAGATAATAAGAGAGGGGAGAATAATAAGAACTCAAGATGGGAAAATATTTACTACAATTTTAGAGGCTATATTGGAATCAATACCAGAAATAAAAGAGTCAGTTGTAGTAGAGGCACCTAATCCAACCAAAGTAAAAGAAGCATCTTGTCATATTGTTTTAAAGGAAGAATATAGAACTGGAGACAAGTTGGAATCTACTATTAAAAAAATAATAAAAATAATGGAAGAAAAAACTAATCAAATGTATACATATTATGTTCCTGGTACATATCAATTTAGATTTGTTGATCTTCCTAGAACTGCATCGATGGATAAAAAAGATGTAAAAAAATTAGAGAAAGAAAATATAGAAGAATATGCAAAAAATGGTAATAGGCCTTTAAAAAAAATTAGAATATTACAAAAGTAAATTTTAAAAGTTCACTTTTTCGATATTTTTTGCTATAATCTAATTAAGTATATAAGTGTTGCGATTAAGTAAAATAGAAAATTCAAGTTATAAATTAGATGATTATTTAGCTAAGCCAATAGATAAATTAGAATTAGATAGAGTATTAGATAAATATTTGAATTAATAATATTTAGGAGGTAGTAAGGTTATGAATAATAATGATTTACAAAAATATAAAATAAAATTAGGAGAATTGTCTGTCAATGATAAAAAGTTAAGAGATTTGTATTTACGAGATTTGGTTTTAGGCAAAATACAAGGACCACTAGTTGGCTATGCTAGTATAGACAAGCCTTGGTTAAAATACTATAGTGAGGATGCTATAA
>CAVJSY010000153.1:0-6932 GCA_963652285.1 Oribacterium sp. | reverse complement strand
TATTTTTTTATGCTCATAAAGAGCGCCGCAAGATTAGGTAATCCTAATCTTTTTTTAATTAATAATTAATGACAATCTTACTATTTTATAGTATAATTATAAACGAAGGTGGGATTATTATGAAGGTAATATTTATAAAAGATTTAAAAAAACAAGGTAAAGTAAATGATATAAAAGAAGTATCAGATGGCTATGCAATAAACTATTTAATAAAAAATGGTTATGCTGTAAAATATACAAAAACTAGTTCAAATATCTTAAATGAAACTATAGAGAATGCCAAAGAACAAGAAAAAAAGGATATTGAAAATGCTAATAAAATAAAAAAAGAAATAGAAAGTATTACAATTAAATTTCCAGTAAAAAGCAACAATGGAAAAGTATTTGGTTCCATTTCAACAAAGCAAATAGAAGAAGAATTAAAAAAGTTAGGATACAATATTGAAAAAAGGCAATTAAAAATAGACAGTCCTTTAAGCAGCTTAGGTTTTCACAATATAAAAGTAGAATTACATAAGAAAGTAGAGGCTGAATTAAAAATACAGTTAATAGAAAAGTAGGTGACTTATGAATAATAAAGGATTACCAAATAACTTAGAAGCAGAAAAAGCTTTATTAGGTTCTGTATTTTGGTCATACACTTCATTACAAAAAGCATGTGAAGAAGTAGAAAAAGAATTTTTTTATTATGATAATAATAGTATAATTTTTTCGATAATAAAAGATTTATTCGAAGAAAAAAAACCAGTAGACATAAATACTGTCACAACAGAATTAATAAATAAGGATTTATTAAATAAAATAGGTGGTATAGAATATTTAAATGAAATAATAAATAGTGTTGCAACAGGCGCTAATATCGAATATTATATTAATACTATAACTGAAAAATATACATCTAGAAGAATGATTGAAGTTGCAACTAATATAATAAGTAAAGCCAATAATCCAGACATACCAATTTCTGAAATGGTAGAAGAAGCTGAAAAAAGCATCTTAAATGTCTCAAAAACAAGAAGAACAACCGAGTTTAGAAGCGTACAAGAAGTATTGACTAAGACTCAAGAAGATTTAGAAAAATTAGCACAAAATAAAGGAAAAGTAACAGGATTAACTACTGGACTAATTGATTTAGATAATTTAACAAATGGATTTAGCCCAACTCAATTAGTAATAATTGCTGCAAGACCTGCTGTTGGTAAAACAGCCTTTGCTTTAAATATAGCATGTGCTGCTGCTAAAAATACTAAGAAAAATATAGCCATATTTTCACTTGAAATGCCAGCAGAACAATTAATAATGAGAATGATAAGTTCCCTAGGTCAAATCGATAATAAAAAGCTTCAAACAGGTAGAATGGAAAACGAAGATTGGCGACGTGTAAATGAAGCCATTAGCCAACTAGCGGATACTAATATATACTTTCATGATGCCGGTGGTGTAACAGCAAGTGAAATCAAAGCCAAATGTCGTAGACTATCAACTCAAGGAGAAGGATTAGGTTTAGTAATAATAGATTACTTGCAATTAATAGATTCATCATCAAAATATTCTGGCTCAAGACAACAAGAAGTATCTGAAATATCTAGAAGTTTAAAAACAATGGCTTTAGAATTAGAAGTACCAGTAATAGCGCTTTCTCAATTATCAAGAAGTGTAGAAAAAAGAGAAGATAAAAAACCAGTACTAAGTGATTTAAGAGAATCAGGCTCAATAGAGCAAGATGCCGATATAGTAGCAGCTTTGCACGCTCCAGAAGTAGATGCACCTCCTGATGATACATTACCAGTGCCAATACAATTAATAATCTTGAAACACAGAAATGGTCCTATAGCGACAATAGATATGTTATTCAAAAAAAGAACATCAACATTCTTATCTATAAAGAAAGGTGGAGGTCCAGATGCAAATTAAACTATCATCTTCGCAAATAGTTGTAATACTTATAATATCTATGGCAGTATTTTTATTAGGATTTTCAAGTAGAATAAATAAAGAACCAACAGAAGTATATAAAGTATATGTAGATGGAGAAATAATTGGTACTATTAAATCAAAGACAGAATTTGAAGATTATGTAAATGAAAAAGAAAATTCAATAAAGAAAAAATATAATGTAGATAAAGTATATACCCCAAGTGGAGTAGAAATAAAAAAAGTCATTACCTACAGCGGAAATACTGAATCTAATGAAGCAGTATATAATAAAATAATTAAAAGTAAAAAATTCACAATAAAAGGTACAATAGTAACAATTTCTGATGAAGACGATAAAGAATATGAAACCAAAAAGATTTATACCTTAAACAAAGAAATATTTGATGAAGCAATAACTAAAACAATAAAGTCATTCCTAGATCCAGAAGTTTACCAAAAATTTATGACAAGTACCCAAGAAGAAATTAAAGATTTAGGAACAATTGTTGATGATATAAGCATCAAACAAAAAATCACATATAAAACAGGATATATATCAATAGATGAAAAAATATATACAAATGCTGAAGATTTAGCAAAATACATTTTATATGGTACTACTAAAACCCAAAGTACTTATACTATAAAAGAAGGAGATACTATTGAAAGTGTTGCTGAAGAAAACAAATTAAATGTGCAAGAATTTTTAATTGCTAATTCAAAATTTTCTTCCAAAAATAATCTTTTATATGAAGGACAAAAAGTAAATGTAGGTTTAATAAATCCTATAATAGATGTAGTAGTAGAAAAAACTAGTGTTGAAGAAGAAGAAAAAGCCTTTTCAGTTGATATTCAGTACGATGAAAATGAAATAAAAGGTACAGAATATGTATCCCGTGAAGGAGAAAATGGATTATATAAAGTAACCAAAAAATATCAATATATAAATGGACAATTAGCAGATACAATTACAATAAGTTCAACAGAATTAAAACCTGCAGTAAATAAAATTCTTGTCAAAGGAGATAAATATGTACCTAATGTGGCAGACCTATCTTACTGGAGCTGGCCAACTGATACCCCATATACAATTACAACATACTATGGATATCGTTGGGGTTCTATGCATGCAGCAATAGATATATATGGCCCAGGACATGGCTCAGCAATATATGCCGCTAATAACGGAACTGTTATAGGAGCAAAAGCAGGATGTGCTGTAGGAAATTCATCATGTAATGGAAGAAGAGGTAACTTTATTGTAATAAATCATAACAATAATAACTATTACACAATTTATATGCATTTAGCAACAATATTAGTAACAGAAGGTCAAACCGTAGCAAGAGGTCAAAAAATAGCAACTATGGGTAACACTGGAGAAGTATATCCAGTTCCAACAAGCGGTAGCCCTTATTCAGGAACTCACCTTCACTTTGGAGTATCAAGAGGAAATCCTTTAACGAATTCATATTCACCATTCGATCCACTATCATTATATTAATGAAAGTAGAAGTATTATCAAGTGGTAGTAAAGGAAATACCACTTATATAGAAACAAAAAATACCAAGATTTTAATAGATCTTGGCAATACATGTAAGTATGTAAAAGAAAAATTAGCAAAAATAGAAGTGGATCCTAGTGAAATAGATGCAATTTTAATAACACACACACATGTAGATCACATAAATGGCCTAAAAGTATTTGAAAAAAGATATAATACCAAAGTCTTTATGGCCCCCAAAATGCAACCAGATTTAGCATTCATAGAGAATTATGAAATAATAGAAGATAACTACATAAAGTTTAAAGATTTAGAAATAAACATTATAAAAACTTCACACGACGCTGAAGATTCAAGAGGCTATATAATAAATAATGAAGGTAACTCAATAGTCTATATAACAGATACTGGATATATAAATCATAAATATTTTGAAATATTAAAAAATAGAAATGTCTATATATTAGAAAGTAATCATGATGTAGATTTGTTAAACAATGGTCCTTACCCATTTAATTTAAGACAAAGAATCTTAGGAGATAAAGGCCATTTATCAAATTACGATTGTGCAAAATATC
Source organism: Oribacterium sp. (assembly GCA_963652285.1). GTDB lineage: Bacteria > Bacillota_I > Bacilli_A > RF39 > UBA660 > RUG11198. Next base: position 2,932 of record CAVJSY010000153.1, on the reverse strand, counting down.
TTTCAGAGTTTATAGGTAATAATACTAAATGTATAGTTTTAGCCCATTTATCAGAAGAAAATAATACCAAAGAACTAGCATATAACACCTTAAAAGAAAGATTAAATGAAAATGATCAAAAAGTAGATAAAATAATAGTAGCGGCTCAGAATGAAGAAACGGAAATGATTGAAATATGATAAAAATAATATGTATAGGAAAAATAAAAGAAAACTATCTAAAAGATGCTATCAATGATTATAAAAAAAGAATATCGAAATATCATAAAATAGAGATAGTAGAATTACCAGATAGCAATATAGATAATGAAAAAGAATTAATTAAAAAAAATATTAATTCCAAAGATTATATAATTACTATGGAAATAGAAGGAAATATGTTATCATCAATAGAGCTATCTGAAAAGATTGATAAAACATTTATTACTAATCCTAACATAACATTTATAATTGGAGGTTCAACAGGATTACATCAAGAAATAAAAAATATATCCAACTATAAATTATCATTCTCAAAATTAACATTTCCCCATGGATTATTTAGATTAATATTATTAGAGCAAATCTATAGAAGTTTCAAAATATTAAATAATGAAAGTTACCACAAATAAGGAGTTAAGTATGGAAAATAAAGAAACAATAGTAGCGTTAATATATGATTTTGATAAAACACTATGTACAAAAGATATGCAAGAATATACATTCTTACCTAATATTGGAATAGATCCCAAAGATTTTTGGCAAGAAGTAGATGATATAGCAATTAAAAATGATATGGATAAAATTTTAGCCTGTCTATATATGATGTTAAAAAAATCAGATGAAGCAGGTATTCCAATTAAAAGAGAGAACTTTAATACATATGGAAAAGAAATAGAATTTTTTAAAGGAGTTACTACTTGGTTTGAAAGAATAAATGAATTTGGTAAATCATTAAATATCAAAATAGAACATTATATAATATCATCAGGTCAAAAAGAAATAATAGAAGGAACAGAAATAAGTAAATATTTCAAAGAGATATTTGCAAGTGAATTTTTGTATATTGATAAAAAAGCTGTATGGCCTGCAATGGCAGTAAATTATACCACTAAGACTCAATTTATAGCAAGAATAAATAAAGGAGTATTAGATATATCAGATGATACAACATTAAACAGAAAAATGATAGAAGAAGAAAGAAGAATACCAAAGAAAAATATGATATATATAGGTGATGGATTTACTGATATTCCATCAATGAGAATGACACATGAAAATGGAGGATATAGTATTGCTGTATATCAAGAAAATAAAAAATCAGTAGCAAAAACATTATTAAAAGATAATAGAATTGACTTTGCTACCTTGGCAGATTATCAAGAAAATAGTGACTTAGAAAGATTAATTAAAAAGATAATATATTCAATGGCAATTGGAACAGAGCTATATTATGAACATAAAAAACAAATAAAAGAAAGTATTTAAAATAATATATTGTTACAATACATAACTAATATATTTTCATATACTTAAATTAATAAATAAGACAAATTAATTAAATAACTATCAACAAATCTGTTGATAGTTATTTTAGTCTACTAAATACATTCCCTATTTTATCATTAATAACTAAATTAGCCATATAATCATAATCTGTAGTATCATTATTAATAATAACTAAGTTTTTACCTCTAAAAAATCTAATAAAAGAAGAAGCAGGATAAACAGATAAAGAACTACCAGCAACAATTAATAAATCACAATTGCTAATAGCCTTAATAGCCCCCTCCACAACATTATCGTCAAGAGCCTCCTCATATAATACAACATCAGGCTTTATTATACCACCACATTCACATTTAGGAATACCAGTAGAGTTAAATATAAAAGATGCATCTAATCTTTTTTCACAGTTCATGCAATAATTATTATAAATACTACCATGTAAATTATAAATCTTTTTGTTTCCAGCTTTTTCATGTAAACCATCTATATTTTGCGTAACTATAGCACTTAGTTTTCCTTTTTTCTCAAGATTAGCCAAATATTTATGACATATATTAGGTGAGGCATCCAAACAATTAAGTTTATCACGGTAAAATTTATAAAATTCTAAAGTATTATGCATAAAGAAAGAATGACTTAAAATCTTCTCAGGCGGATATTTATATTGCATATTATATAAACCATCCTTACTTCTAAAATCTTTAATACCACTTTCAGTACTAACTCCAGCACCACCAAAAAATACTATATTATTACTTTCATCAATCATTTTTTGTAATTCCATTACTTTATCCATATCAATCACCATCATAATTATAATACAGAAAATATAAAAAGTAAAAAAATTTGTCGAATTTAGCAATCTCTATTGACAATTGCTAAAAATAGTGATATATTAATAATCGAAAGAAGGTAATAATATGAATGTAATTCCAAGAAAGTTTTATTTAGATGACATTTTTGATGATTTTATGCCTACAATGAAGGACAATAACATGAAATGTGATGTTTATGAAAAGAAAGGAAAATATCATATTGAACTAGAAACACCAGGATTTACAAAAGATGATATTTCAATTGAAGTAAAAGATGGTTGCCTAGTAGTTACAGCAGAGAAAAAATCTGAAGAAGAAGACAAAGAAAAAAATTACATCAGAAGAGAAAGAAGTTATGGAAAATATCAAAGATCATTTAATTTAGGAGATCTTGATTCTGATAATATAGAAGCACAATTTAAAAATGGTATTTTAAAAATAACTGTTCCTAAAAAAGAAGAAGCACCTAAAAAAGTCATCGAAATAAAAGAAAAAAACGAAGAAGAAAAATAATTTAAAACAAACTAAAGAACTCTATATGGGTTCTTTTCTTTATATTATACTTTACACATTAAATATTATTTAGTTATCTATCAGTTAAAAATGATCTTTTTTTTTTTTTTTTTTTTT
>CAVJSY010000152.1:0-2193 GCA_963652285.1 Oribacterium sp. | reverse complement strand
GTTGTAATTATTTTATTAGTATTATCTATTTTATTAATAATTGGTTCTGTTATTATGTTTATATTGAGATAATTATTATGATTATTTAAGACTATTAAAAATTTTAATTTTGTTGATAGTCTTTTTTCTTTTTAAGATATAGTGATGGATAAAACTATTTGATTGTATATGCTAGTACGAAGAGATTTGACTAAAGTGTGAATATGTGGTAGAATTATAGTCGATTTCTCAAAAATTAGATTTTAAATTGACAAATTGTTAATCTTATTTTAAAATTATAATAAGAGGTGGTATGGAATGTATCGTGATAGGATTGTTTTATCAATTCAAGATATTTTAGAAAAAGAATTTAAAATAGATGCTAGAGGATATAGATTACAGGAAGTTGATAAGTTTTTGGATACTATTATGGGCGATTATAATGAATATAATAATATTATAAAACAACTTGATAAAGAAAAAGCTAAGTTGATAGCAGAAAACCAATCTTTAAAACAAGAAATAAGAGATTTAAAGTCTAATATAGAAGCAGTTAAATATAGCGAAAAAGAAATTACTAATGTTGATTTACTAAGAAGAGTTAGTCAACTTGAAAAAATTATATTAGGTAAGGAAAATAATTAATCTGGGTAAACGCTGCATATAATAATGTAGAGGAAAGTCCACGCTCGCACTATCTGTGATGATAGTAGTGTTTGTGCTTAGGGAAAAAATAACCTAAGGCAGTTTATACTGACGGATGTGATATTATCTAAGGAGTAATCTATGATAATATTACTGTAAAAGCGCCACAGTGACGATTCTATTTAGAAATTTATAGAGTGAAACGAGGTAAGCCCCGCAAGCGAGAAACTCAAATTTGGTAGAGGAATTAGAATGAGAGAATAAGAATTGAGTTCTGAATAACTTTGGTTATAGATAAATGTTTACCGCCTATTAGTAGGTACAGAACGTGGCTTATAAGATTATTATTTTATTTATTTAAGGAAGGATTTTATGAAGGAAATAGGTTTAAAACTTAAAACTAAAAGGGAAGAAAATGGGTTGTCTGTGCTGGAAGTTGCAGATGATTTAAAAGTTACTGCTAGTGATATTAGTGATTTGGAAGAAGGCCTACGTGATAATTTCAAAGATATAGATAAATTAAAGACTTTAATTGGGGAATATGCTAAATATTTAGGTTTTGATAGAGAAGAAATGATTGATAAGTTTAATGAATATTTATTTGAACAAACTTCAAGAATTTCTTTGGAGGATATACAAAAAGCCAAAGAATTAAAGGAAAAGAAAGAGAAAAATAAGATTTCTTCTCCTTATACTATAGAAAAAAAAGAAAAGAATAAAGTTATAATTGGTATAGTTGTTGCTGTAATACTTATATTTGTTTTCTTTATTTCATATTTTGTTGTTAATAAGATTGTTATGGATAAGAAAACTAGTGATATTGGTGTTAGTTATTTGATTGGAGGAGAGTAAGTGTGAATGCTGCTAATAAGATTACAATGTCTAGAATTGTTTTATCTTTTATTATAATGATACTTTTATTATTTCCATTTTATGAGGTTGGTATAAAATTTCCTACCTATTTAGTTAATGGTAATATTTTAGTGGATTTAAGATATATAATTGCAGGTATTTTATTTATAATTGCTTCTTTGACTGATTTTGTTGATGGTAGAGTTGCTAGAAAATATAATATGGTTACTGATTTTGGAAAGATGATAGATGCTATAAGTGATAAATTACTTACTAATTCTTTATTAGTAATTCTTGCTTGTAATGGTATGATTAGTCCTGTTATAGCAGTTGTATTTGTGGTTAGAGATATAGTAGTTGATTCTATGAAAATGATAATTGGTAATAAGGGAAGAGCTGTAGGTGCTATAGGGGTAGCAAAGGTTAAGACTGCTACGCTTATGTTTGGACTTGCTTTAACTTTATTTTATAATTTACCTTTTTCTTTGATTAATATTAGGGTATCTGACTTTTTATTGATTATAGCGGCAGTATTATCAGTAATTTCAGCTTTCAAATATTATATGATGGCTAGAGAATATTTTGTGATGAAGTAATTTAAGTAAACAAATGGTAAAAATACTATTTGTTTTTTTTAACGTTTGCTATAATGTATTGTAGCGGTGCGGAACGTTCTTAACTGAAAAGGTTAAGCACTAAGAGTTTTCTTAGGAGAAC
>CAVJSY010000151.1:0-2131 GCA_963652285.1 Oribacterium sp. | reverse complement strand
GTATTAGTAAGACCCTCTGGTACTGAACCTTTAATTAGAGTTATGATTGAAGGCAGTGACAAAGGTGAGATTAGTGATTATGCTAAAGAGCTTGCTAATATGATAGAAGAAGAACTTAAGTAATTATGTTTTGAGGTGAAAGATGAAGAAGAAAATTATTTTTATTATTTTAGTTGCTTTCTTATTAATAACATTAATCTGTTTAATATATTTAATTTTCTTTAGAATAAGAATAGATAATAGTAAGATTAAGTATAAAGATAATTTAGATGTTTTAGTATATAGTAAAGTTAGTATTTCTGATTTGATAGAGAATATTGATGGCCAAGTTATTAATGATTTTTATGTTGGTACTGATTCTTTAGGAGAAAGAGAAATTAAGTTTTTATATGAAGACAAGAAAGGTAGAAAGAATTATGGTACTGTTTCTATAAATATTGTTGATACTGAAGAACCTGTTATATATGTTAATAATACATATACTATTAATATTAATAGTGATAAAAAATTAGAAGATATTATAATGTCTGTAGATAATTATGATAATAACCCTAAAAGAGAAATAATAGGTAATTATGATATTAATAAAGAAGGAAGTTATAATTTAGAGTATAAAGTTACTGATAATAGTGGTAATATTGCTTCTAAGAAATTTACATTAAAAGTAGTGGATCCTGATAAAAATAAAAAGCCTAACACTTCTAAAAAAGATAGCTATATTTCTTTTAACGACGCTATAAATAATTATAAGACTAAAGATACTATGATAGGTATAGATGTTTCTAAGTGGCAAGGTGAAATTGATTATTCTAAAGTAAAAGACGCCAAGGCAGAATTTGTTATGATTAAAGTAGGAGGTCAAGATACTAAAGATAGTGATAGTATAATTGATCCATATTTTGAAAATAATATAGAAGGATTTTCTTCTTTAGGTTTTAAGATTGGTATTTATTATTATTCACACGCTAGTGATATTAAAGAAGCTAAAGAACAAGCTAAGTGGGTAATTTCTAAAGTAAGTAAATATAATATAGATTTACCTATTGTATTTGATTGGGAGAATTGGAGTAATTTTAATACTTATAATGTAAGTTTACATAAACTTAATGCAATTAGTGATACTTTTATTTCTGAAATTGAAAATTATGGATATAAAGGTATGCTTTATGGCAGTAAATATTATTTAGAAAATATTTGGAATGTAGATAATAAGAATATTTGGCTTGCTAATTATACTACTAAAACTGAATATGATAAAGAATATATGATGTGGCAAATGTGTAGTGATGGTAAAATAGATGGTATTGATAGTTATGTAGATATAGATATATTGTATAAAAATAAATAGAGGTTGAAATGAAAGATAAATTTAATTTAACAAGAGAACAAAACGTATTTGTTGCCAAAAGAAATATAGTAGATTATATATGGAAAAGTGCTAATTTAGAGGGAATAAATGTTAGTTATTTTGAAACTCAAGCAATTTATGATGGCGGTATTGTAAATGGTCTTACTGTAGATAATATAATTGCAATAAATAATTTGAAATATTCTTGGCAATTTATTTTAGAAAATAATGATATTAATTATGATTTTAAAGTATTATGTTATTTACATAAGTTGACTTGTGACAAATTAGTTTTAGATGGAGATTTAGGTAAATTAAGAACTACTCCAGTAAATATTGGAGGAACTTCTTGGAAACCACAATTTCCAATTGAGAGTCAAATAAAAGAAGAATTAGAATTAATACTAGCAAATGAAACAAAAACTAAAACAGAAATTGCTATAGAAGTAATGTTATGGATTATGAGAAGACAAATGTTTATTGATGGTAATAAAAGAGTTGCAATGTTATTTGCAAATAAAATAATGATAGATAATGGCTGTGGTATTATAACTATTTCTCAAGAAAATCAAGCAACATTTTTTGAAAAATTAATTAAATTTTATGAAACTGGTGATAATGCTGATTTAAAAAAATGGATTTATGATACAAGTATTGATGGAATAAATTATATTAATAATTAGAAAAAAATTACAATACATAACTAAAGAGTGATAATATATTTATCATTCTTTTTTCTAATAAATTATAATAAATCTATTTTCAAAATCTAAGAAAAATGTT
>CAVJSY010000150.1:7384-7836 GCA_963652285.1 Oribacterium sp. | reverse complement strand
GATTATAATAATGATATTAGTAAATATATTGATAATTATTATAAAATTAAGAAAGAATATGATAATAAGTTATTTAATGATAAATATACTATTATTTATAGTTTTATTAATAAAGAAAATGATATATTACAATATGATAGTGTTAAGAACGATAAGAACTTATCTGATTTAATATTAGGTTATAATACTGGTATGGATATTAATTATAGTAATGTTTTTGATTTATATTGTTCTTTATTAGAATATAAAAAGATATTGGACTATTCTTTGATATTTGATAAGTTTAAGGAGTTATATTCTAAGAAGGTTGATTATAAAAATAAGTTAAAGTCTAAGTTTAAGGATATTTCTAAGTTAGAGGGTAAGTTATTTAGTCTTAATAAAAAAATTAATAATAAGTGTATATTTTCTAAAAAGAGTGATTCTTTTTATGAGAATTTAGATATTTCTAT
>CAVJSY010000150.1:0-7344 GCA_963652285.1 Oribacterium sp. | reverse complement strand
AAATTATATGATGAGTTAGATTTTGATAGATTTTATGATATTGTTAGTTCTTTAGAGGATAATACTAGTTATTATGATATTTTATTATTTGTTAAGAGTAGTTTTGTATACTTAAGAAGTATTTATAAAGAGAATGATGAGAGTGTAGAAGATAGTTATATCGATAATATTATAGATTCTATTGATGATTTGATATATTGTCCTTATAATACTTTAATAGATAATATTAATATTGTTAATACTAAGGATCTTGGTATTGTTATAAGTGATAAGTATAGACTTATGAATTTTAATATTAATACTGATATGTTAGATTCTAATAATATTGATAGTAGTATTAATATTTGTAAGAAGATATTATTGTATAAAAATATGGTTGATAAAAGTATTAATGTAGAAGATATTTCTTTTGTTATTAAGTTTCAGGATATTATTAATAAGTAAAAAATAATAGTTAATTAGAAAGTTAAATTATTGCATATGATTTTATTATATGATATTATATATTTTAGAAGGTGAAAGAATGAAGAAAGTTTTTAAGATATTATCTAGGTTTTTATTAATTCCTTATATATTTATTGTTGTTGTAGTTACTGCTTGTTTGTTATGTTATAATGAGTTTCATGTAACTGAGTTTGGTGATTATAGTCTTATTATAATTGATGATAAGAGTTTAGAACCTACTTTTAAGAAGGGGGATTTAGTTGTTGTAAAAAGAGAAGATCCAACGGATATAAAGATTGGTGATGGTGTATTTTTTTATGATACTTATGAGCAACAGGTAAGTATTAATTTGGGTAATGTTATTGGAAAGAAGAAAGTTACTAATAGTGAATATACTTTTTCTATGGATGGAGAGTATGAGTTTTCTTCTCAATATGTAATTGGTAAGGTAGATAATAGTAGGATTTATAGTAGTTTGGGTAGTATTTTAGCAGCATTAGAATCTAGATGGATATTTTTATTAGTTATAATTTTACCTGTTTTATTAATATTTGTTTATGAGATATATGCTTTTGTTATAGAGGTTAAGCAATCTCTAAAGAAGTAATTTGGGTACAATATGAAGAAGATTAGGGTATTATATATTTTTAATATATTGTTTTTTATCTTATTTTGTTTTGAACTAGGTAGTACTTATTCTGTGTTTGAGAGTAATGCTTCGGGAGAGGTTTCTAGTAAACTTGCTACTTGGAAAATTTTAGTTAATGATACTGATATTGTTAAGTCTAATACTTTTACGATTGATAATATTAATTTTGATACTTCTACTAGGGTTGTTACTGGTAAGGCTGCACCTGGTATTAGTGGTAGATTTGATATTGTTATTGTTCCTAGTGATACAGAGGTTTCTTTTAGATATGATATTACTTTTGATTTTTCTTCTTTAGATAATCAAGAATTTAGTGTTATATCTATAGAGGATATTAATGGCGGTAATTTGGTTAGAACTGGTGAGTTTACTTATAGTGGTGTGTATTCACTTGATAATATAAGTGATGGATATATTAGTGATATTAAGGTTAGTTTGCTATGGAATAATAATGAGGTTAATAATGATAAGGATTATGAGTTAGGTAGTAAAATTAATAATAGTTTAAGTGTTCCTGTTAGTGTGCATATTATTCAGTATCAGGATGAGGGGTTAGAAGAATATGTAGAGAATTAAAAGTGGTGAAGGGTATGGCTAAAAAGATATTAGATAAAGTTTTTCAAATTATTTTTAATATTTTATTTGTATTAGTTTTTTTGATTCTTGGTTTTGCTATGTATAGTTATATAATGATTAATGTTTTTAATAAGGATTATGTTAATGTATTTGGCTATACTTTTTTTGAGGTTGGTAGTGGAAGTATGGGGGATGAGATTCATATTTCTGATATGATTATAGTTAAGATTGATTCTTCTTATGATGTTGATGATGTTATTACTTATTATAGTGATGGTGATTTTATTACTCATAGAATTGTTTCAATAGATAATGATAAGATTATTTGTAGGGGGGATGCGAATAGTAGTAATGATAGTCCTATTAATAGTAGTGCTGTGTTGGGTAAGGTTATATATGTTGTTAGAGATTTTGGTATATGGAAAGAAATATTAATGACACCTAAGGTATTTATTTCTATGATTATTACTTTATTTCTTTTTAGTTTTACTTTTTCTTATAATAAGAAAAAACCTAAAAAGAAAAAGAAAGTAAATAATGAAGATTATAGTGATACTTATTCTCATATTACTGATCCAGAGATTCCTTTTAAGAAGGGAGATAGTGATAAGAGTGTTTAATAAGAGAAGATTTTTATTAGTTAGTAAATTAAATATTATATTTATTATTTTTGTAATAATTGTTTATTTTTGTCCTGTTACTTTATCTAAGTATGAGTCTACTTCTAATGGTTCTGCGGTTAGTAGTATTGCTTATTATGTAGTTGGTACTGATTATCAGACTGATTCTATATATCTTATGGGGATGATTCCTAGGAGTGAGGAGTATGTATATAATTTTACTATTTCTAATTTTGATAGTGATAATAATTTAGCAGAGACTGATTTGTCATATGATTTATCTGTTGTTACTACTACTAATTTACCTTTGGAATATGAGTTATATATTAGTGAGGATGGTAATAATTATAGTAATGCTGTTAGTAATGATGAAATAAAGTTAGATGATGATAATACTTATTTTAGATATTTAACTACTAATAAGATAAGTATGCTACATACTGAGAGTAAGACTTACTATTATACTTTAAAGGTTAAGTTTGATTCTTCTTATGATAGTTATATTTATCAAGATATTATCGAAGGTGTTCGTATTGTTATCGATTCTAAGCAGATTTTAGAGGGTGAGGATGTATAGTGGTTTACACTTTTAAAAAATGTAAAATAATGTAAACGAAAATTGTTGCATTATGTCGAAAATTATGTTATTATTTTTTTAGGATATAGATAGAGAGATAATCTTTATTATAATTTATCTTTAAATTACTGAAAAGGAGTGTTAAATAATATGGAAGAAAAAGAAAAAAAGGAAAAAGAAGAGACTGTTGTTATTGCTCCTGTTGAGGAAGAAAAGAAAAGTCATAAGAAAAGAGCAATATTATTATTACTTTTATTATTAATAACTGGATTTTTATTAACTACTTCAACATATGCATGGTTTACATCTAATACAAATGTACAGGTTAGTAATATCCAAGTTAATGTTTCTACTCAAAATGGTATACAATTATCAGCAGATGCTATTAACTGGAAGTCAATTATATCTACTACTGATTTAAAAAGTGCTTATACTACTTATACTGCTGCGACAAATCAATTACCTGAGACAATGGAACCTGTATCAACAGCTTTAAATATAGAAAATGATTATTTTAAGATGTTTTATGGTATTGTAGATACAAATGATGATGGTGATTATATTATTACCGCTGAAGATGTTAGTACTGTTAGTGATAATTCAACTAATGGTACAGGAAATGATGATGGAGATGGTACTAAAGGTAAGTTTGTAATGTTTGATTTATTTTTCAAATTAGATGGTACTAAAGATACTATTACTAATATTTATATGACTTCTGGTTCTAATGTTACTGTACCTGGTTCTGATACTGATACTGGAATAAAGAATGCTTCTAGAGTTGCATTTATAAATTTAGGAGAAACTGAATCATCAAATACTGCTGCTACTGCACAAGCAATTACTGGAGGTACTGATAAATATTTATGGGAACCTAATTATGATTTTCATACTGCAACTGGTGTTAATAATGCTGTTCAAGTTTATAAAATGAGTGCAGATACTGTTAAAACAGGTGCAGATAATGAAAGAATTGCTTATGATGGTATTAACTCTGTAATTGAAGCAGCTGATAATGTTAAATTAGGTGAGGCAAATAGTAGTCATGGAACTGCTGGAACTAAGTTTACTACTGTAACTCCTAGTTATACTACAAAGGCTAGTTTTACTGGTGACGAGTATGTTGATTTCTTTACTTTAAAAGCTGGTTATGTTACAAAGGTTAGAGTATATTTCTGGATTGAAGGTCAAGATGTTGACTGTGAAAATGGTGCTTCTGGTGGTAATATTGTGTTAAATCTTGCATTTAGTACTAAACAACCTGGTAGTGATACAACTGGAAATTAATATAATATAGAGATAGAAATAATTTCTATTTCTTTTTTTTATTTTCTTTAGTAAATATATTGTATTATTTTGTTTGATTTGATAAAATTATTATAGGAGATGATAAGATGGCAATTAGAGTTGCAATTAATGGTTTTGGTAGAATTGGAAGATTAGTGTTTAGAATAATGGAGGAAGATCCTAATTTTGATGTTGTTGCTATAAATGATCTTACTGATAGTGAACAGTTAGCATATTTACTTAAATATGATACTAATCATAGGAATTATAAGGTTGATGAGATTAGTTTTGATAGTAATAATATAATTATTGGCTCAAGAAAGGTTAGAGTTTATAGTGAGATGGATCCTAAAAATTTACCTTGGAATGATCTTAATGTTGATATAGTATTTGAATGTACTGGTAAGTTTGTTGATAAGGAAAAGGCTATGAGTCATATTGTAGCAGGTGCTAAAAAGGTGTTGATTTCTGCTCCTGCTAAGGGTGATGTTAAGACTATAGTTTATAATGTAAATGATGATATAATAGATGGAAGTGAACAAGTTGTTAGTGCTGCTTCTTGTACTACTAATTGTTTAGCACCTGTATTAAAAGTTATAAATGATAATTTTGGTATAGTTAAGGGATATATGACTACTGTTCATGCTTATACTAATGATCAAGTTACTTTAGATGTTGCTCATAAGAAAGGTATTAAGGCTAGAAGAGGAAGAGGATGTGCTATGAATATTGTTCCTACTTCTACTGGTGCTGCTACTGCTATTGGAAAGGTTATTCCTGAACTTAATGGTAGATTAAGTGGTGGTGCTTTAAGAGTTCCTGTATCTGATGGTTCTTTGGTTGATTTAGTTTTAGAACTTAATTGTAATGTTAGTGTAGAAGATATTAATAGTATTTTTAAGAATAGTGTTAATGAGACGTTACATTATACTGAGGATCCTATAGTTTCATCGGATATTATTTCTTCTACTTGTGGTGCTACTGTAGATGGTAATTTGACTAGTATATTGGAAGTTGATGGAAAGCAATTAGTTAAAGTTGTTGCTTGGTATGATAATGAGATGGGATATTCTTGTCAAATGGTTAGATGCGCTAAGAAATTGATGGGAAGGTAGAAATAGGAAATCTATTTCTTTCTTTTTTTTCTGTAATAGTGTATAATACTAATAGAAACAGGTGATTTAATGAAGAAGGTTGTTGTTTTAGGAGGAGGTACTGGCTTATCAGTTTTGCTTAGGGGACTTAAACTATTTCCAGTTGATATTACTGCTATTGTTAGTGTTGCTGATGATGGGGCTTCTTCAGGTATTTTGAGAAAAGAATTTAATATTCCTGCTGTTGGAGATTTACGTAATGTTTTAGTTGCTTTATCTGAAGTGGAACCTTTAGTAGAGCAATTATTACAATATAGATTTCATACTGATAGTGATTTAAATAATCATGCTATGGGAAATTTACTTTTGACAGCACTTTTTAATATTACTGGTAATTTGACTACTAGTTTGGAATCTTTATCAAAGATATTAAATCTTAAAGGTAGGGTTTTGCCTTTTACTGAAGAAGAGGCTATATTAGTAGCACATACTAAAGATGGAGATGTTATTGAGGGAGAAAGTAGTATTACAAAGGCTGGTAGATGTATAGATTATATTGAATATAAGAATAAGGTTAGAGCTACTGATCAAGTTGTTAAAGCAATTAAGAATGCTGATTTAATTATATTTGGTATTGGTAGTTTATATACTAGTGTTATTCCTAATTTATTAGATGAAAGAGTTAGGAGTGTTTTACTTAAGTCTAAGGCTAAAAAAATGTATGTATGTAATATTATGACAGAACATGGAGAAACTGATGGTTTTCATGTTAGTGACTGTGTAAGAGAGATTAATAGTTATATTGCTGATAATTTTATAGATGTAGTTGTTGCTAATGATGGAAAAATTAGTGATGATATTTTAGATTTATATAAAGTTGAACTTAGTGAGCCAATTACTATTGATAGGGATAACCTTTATAAAATGGGTGTATCTATTATTGAAGATAATTATGTAAGTATTAATAATAAGCAGGTTAGACATGATTATATTAAAACTGCTTTGGCTATTTTTACTTATATTGCAAGTGGTGATGTATAATGAGTTTTTCTGCTAATATAAAGGAAGAAGTTACTAAGGTAGAGTGTAATAGAGAAGAATATATTTCGGAATTATCCGCGATTGTTAGAAATAGTGCTATATGTAATGAGGAAAGTATTTGTATTACTGTTGAAAATAATTCAGTTGCTAGAAGGATATATACTATATTTAAAAATATTTATGATGTTAATATTCTTATTACTGTAAGAAGAAGATATGGTTTTAGTAATAATTTAATATATATATTGACTATTAAAAATAAGGTTTATGATATTCTTACTGATTTATCTATTTGGGATAAAGATAGTAATTATTTAGATGTACCTATGGAATATATTGTAAGTGATGAAGATGTTATTAGGGCATATTTAAGAGGTGTATTTATTACTTGTGGTAGTATTAATGATCCTAAGACTTCTAGATATCATTTGGAGTTTATTGTTGATTCAAAGGAATATGCTACGTTTTTATGTAATATGTTAAATGAAAAGGGATTAAATAGTAAGATTATTAAAAGAGAGAAAAGTTATACTGTATATATAAAAGAGTCTGAGAAAATTAGTGATTTTTTAAGAGTTATTAAGGCTTATAATGGTGTATTATATTATGAGGATATTAGAATATATAGAGATCATAAGAATATGACTAATAGACTTAATAATTGTGAACAGGCTAATATGGATAAGGTATTTATGACTGCTAGTAAGCAAATTAAAGATATTGAAAAGTTAAAAAGTTTGGATATGTTAGATGTTCTTGATGAAAAATTAGTTTTAGTTATTAATTATAGATTGAAATATCCGGAGGCTTCTTTGCAAGAATTAGCATATATTATGAGTGAAGAGTTAGGGCATACTATTACTAAGTCAGGACTTAATCATAGGTTTAGGAAAATTAGAGATATAGTTAGTAGGCTTTCTTAAAATATTTTTTGATAGTTATATTTTACTTGGTTTATATTTGTTTTATTTGTAGTTATGTATTGTAATTTAGAGAAAAAACACTTGAAAAAATAAAAATCGCACTCTCGTGAATTAATTCGTGAGTTAGATTTTT
>CAVJSY010000149.1:0-12376 GCA_963652285.1 Oribacterium sp. | reverse complement strand
CTTATATCCAATCCAGTTACTTCGTAAATAAAATTAGTATGATTACTTGCATTTAAAATTGTAGCTGGGCTTCCTAAACTTGACTTAATACTATATTTCAATAATAAATCATCACCAACTCTTCTATCCATAACTATTGCATTTAAATCCTCTTTAGAAGACGATTTAGACTTTAAAATACCAGATGGAGTCATTTTATCCAATAAGGACTGTACATTATCTATTTCAAAAGAGCCATTAGAAGCAACTGCATTTTTTATTATATTGAATAATTTTAATTTATTATCTTTTATTTCTAATCTTTCAAGTTCTTCCACTAATTCATCATTAAAATAAATACTAACGTCTAAATTATTATGCAAAACATAATCTATAATTGTATCTCTTTCTTGTAATGAAAGCTGTTTAACCTGATATAATTCAT
The DNA here is from genome assembly GCA_963652285.1 of Oribacterium sp. Taxonomy (GTDB): domain Bacteria; phylum Bacillota_I; class Bacilli_A; order RF39; family UBA660; genus RUG11198. The sequence continues at coordinate 11,952 of CAVJSY010000149.1, read as the reverse complement.
TAGTAATATCTTCTAATTTCTCATCCACTAAATTCATATCAGGATTCTCTAATAAAGCTAATATTGCATAAAACTCTGACCATTCGCCTCTATTCATTGCCATAAAAATCATCCAACCTTTCTATCATATATTCTGCCATAGCTTTTATTACTGGAATTGATACTGAATTTCCAAATAGTTTATATTGTTGGGTATCACTTATTCCTTTAGGAAACGAAAATTTATCAACACCATTTTCTATAAAGCCATAATTTATAAATCCCTGCAATTTTCCCCATTCAGTAGGTGTCATATTTCTTATACCCTCCTTATTTATTGGATTACCTCTTCCAACCAATAAGTTATCATATTCTTTTACATATTGTCTTATAAGATTTCTTTCTTTGCCAGAACCACCAGTTGCCATAATTGTATTTGACACTGGATTTTCCCCCTCGTTAACAACAATATATCCAAAGCCTGAATTAACCGAAGCATGACTAGCTTTATGATTTTTTAATGTTGTTAAAAGTTTATCAGATAAATAGTATTTAGAATCAACCTTACTTTCTAATAAATCATATAAATTTCGATAAATCTTCTCATCAGAATGATTAGGTAAATTAGGAAATTTATAATTTTTAGGAATAATATCATTTCTAAAACCCATAATAAATATTCTTGCCCTTTTTTGCGGAATTCCAAAATCCTTTGTACTTCTCACCAAATTTTTTGCATCATATTTTATTTCTCCATTTTTTATATCAACGCCTACAACTTTATAATTCAATTCATTAAGTACTTTAATTATTGTTTTAAAAGTATTACCTTTTTCATGTTTTAAAAGTCCTTCAACGTTTTCTAGCATAAATGATTTTGGTTTTGTTCTTTTAATAATATCTGCAATATCAAAAAATAATGTTCCTCTTGTTTCGTCTGCAAACCCTTTTTGAAGTCCAGCAATTGAAAACGCTTGACAAGGAAAACCACCTAATAAAACATCATATTCGATATTTTCTACTTTATTTTTAAATTCTTCACTTGTAACATCGTTATAAGAATCTTCATTATATAAATGCTTATATACTTGACATGCATATTTATCAATATCTGCTGATAAAACATTACTAAATCTACCAGTTAATTCATATCCTCTTCTTATTCCGCCTAAACCTGAAAATAAATCTATAGTTTTGTATTTTTTCATTTCGTACCTCACTTATTAATTACAATTTAGGGCTTGGGCAATCCCATACGCGAATTTCGTACGGGAGTACAAATTCATTGCTTGCTAGACAAATATTATATTCCCAATGACAGCAATGACACATCTATTACACCCTACCCATATATCTCTATTTCTTGTCATATTGTCATTACTAACTAAAAAATCATTCTTCTTCAGTAAGTAATTTTTTTAAATCATCAATAGATTGTTTTTGTTTTTTTATTTCTTTTTCATTATCTTTAATATAATTTTTCATTACTTTGATAACTCTATTTTTATCTTTCTTATTTAATTCAGAAATAGTATTTAACTCTTCTAAATCACAGTTATCTAATAATTCCTTGATAACCATTTTGATATATAATTCATCTTGCATTTGATTAACTATATCATCTAGTACTAAAATTGGAGCATTTTCTGGCTTAATAACCATACTACTATAAGAATTATTTACTGTTGAATCTATTTCTTCCTTACTATACTCACATAGTTCCATTAACATCTCTAAAGATAGATTTAATACTGAACTTAACTTCTTTAAAGATAATACATTTGGTTTCTTTCTTTCACCTTTTTCGATTTTAGCAATCGTATTATTATCTATACCAGTTATTCTTGATAACTCTCTTTGAGATATATTAATCTTTTCTCTAGCTTCTTTTACTATGCTAGCTAAAGTTTTATTATTCATTAAATTACACCTCTTCATAACTTCTTAATACCATTTTATCACAAAACAGATTATTCAACAATATTTTTGTGATTAAAACTCACAAATTCTATTGACATCAATTAATATTAAGTGTTATTATTATGTTGTGAGTATACCTCACAGTATAATTTCTTTCTTTAATTGGTAATCTTTACATAGATATATTTATATCTAGAGTCTAAATGAAAGGAGGATTTGTTTATATGGATGCTAGAGAAACTTTAAAACTTATTTCAAAGCAATGGTGTAATCTTGATGATTTAATGAAACTTGCTGAAATAGGTAAAAATAATGCCGTTAAACTTAGAAGAGAAATAAAAGATGACCTAATTGATAAAGGTTATACTCTTCCAAATAACAGATTACCAATGATTGAAGTCGTTAATAAGTTAAAAATCAATATTAATTACTTAGAAAAAATGGCTAAAGAAAATTTATAGAAAGGAATTATATGAAAACAATTGAAGAATTAAAAAAAAGTATTGTCGATATTAATTATATTATTGAAAATATGATTAGAGAAAATGGTTTATATTGTTTACTTGGAGAAGCTAAAGTAGGAAAATCTGCTCTAGCTCTTCAAATAGCAAATTCTGTTTGTAATGGTATTCCTTTCTTAAACTTAAAAACAAATAAAACACCAGTTTTATATTTAAGTACGGAAATGAATCCCTCTGAAACTATAAGTCGTATTAATTTTATGGAATGTAATTTAAAGGAAAATGATTTTTTTTATACTTTTCCAGAAGATAATATGACACAAATAAGCTTATTAAAAGTTGAAAAAGAAATAAGTGAATTTAAGGAAAAATATAACGGCAAATTAGTATTCATTGATATGTTTAATGGCATAAATTTTGGAAGTTATTATGATTTAAACAATTACCAAGATATGAGTCAAAATATATTTCCGCAATTGCGTAAATTATGTAATAACTATAATGTTACTATCATCATAGTTCATCATTTAAATCGTAAAGGTAAATCTTTAGGAAGTACTGCAATTGATACTTGTGTAGATGGTAAACTTGCATTAAAACAAGATGAAAACATCAAATCAACTTTCTATTTAAATTATGAAAGCAGAGATTACAAGGCATTAAATTACGTACTAAAAAGAAATGATAATTTAATCCTAAGTATTGATGATAAAACTGAAGAAACACTTAATCCAAATTTAATTCAATTTTTAAAATATGCAATTAGTAAAAAAGAGTTTACTTTTACTATTTCAGAAATGGTTAGTAAATTAAATTTATTTATTACTCCACCTGTCTTAGGTAAACTAATATCAAGTAATAAAGATGAGTTAGAAAAGTTAGGATTATTTATAGAATGTAAAAGAACACAAACAGAAAGACTATATACTGCTAAATATAAGGAACCTTTGGAAATACTTACTGATAATATTTTTTCAGAAAGTAATAGTAATAATTTAAATTCAAAGGAGAATAATAATTATGGCAGTTAAACTATTAGATAAAAAAGAATGGACAAAAGATGGTCGTAAATGGATTTTTTATGACTATGTTAAGAATTTAGATGGTTCTAGAAGAAAGTATAAGTCAAAGAAGTTTTTCACCAAAACAGAGGCATTAAAAGCCGAAAGAGACTTTTTAACAATTAATGCTGATAGAAGTGATAAAAACCGTAATATGACTTTTAAAGATTTATATACACTCTTCTATGCATACAAAGAAGATAAAGTAAAATATACTACTTTAAAAACTTATCGTGATAGAGAAAAATTTTTCAAAGACTTAGATAATGTTAAATTAAAAGAATTCAATATTGAACACTTTGAGAAATGGAAAAAGCAAATAAATTCTTATGGGTATACAACTAATCATAAAAATCATTTATTTAAATTCTTTAAAGAATTATTAAACTTTGCTACTAAATGGTACAACTTTAATTTTACGGAAACTTATAATAAAATGACTAATTTTACTGACCCAAACGAAATACCAAAAGAAATGTTATTTTTCACTTATGAAGAATTTAAAAAATTCATATCAGTAGAAGATGATATTTTATTTAAAACCTTGTTTGAAACTTTATATTATTGTGGACTTCGTAGAGGTGAACTTAGAGGACTAACATGGAAAGATATAGATTTTAAAAATCAATATTTAAGTGTTAACAAAAATATTGTAGCAACTCAAGGTGATGAAAAGAAACCATATATGGTAACTACACCTAAAACAAAGTCTAGTATAAGAAACATTCCTATACCAAAGGTATTAATGGAAGATATGAAAGTATTATATGAAGTTTCTAAAAGACATTATGGATTTAATGATGACTGGTATTTATTTGGAGATACTGATCCAATTACAAATGGAAAGTTAAGACATAGAAAAAACAAGGATTGTAAGTTAGCAGAAGTTAAACAAATTAGAATACACGATTTCAGACATAGTTGTGCATCGCTTTTAATTAATAGTGGTGCAACAATAAATGTTGTAGCAAAGTATTTAGGACACACAAAAATAGATGAGACATTGAATACTTATTCCCATCTATTTAAAAATCAACTAAACGAAATAATTAATATTATAGACAAACTAAATTAAAATGGGTACCTATTTGGGTACCTAATACATATATCAAATAACTTAAAAGCTTTTAATTACAACAAAAATGGAGCCTTACGGCTCCTTCAGGGGGTTTTGGTTGAATACACTCCTACATTTTATTTCGTAGAGAGTGGACATAATCTCTTATGTCATAATAATCATAATATATTTTTTATCATTTGACAAGTACTTTTATATAACTTTACATTTTTTTAAATAAAAATGTAAAGTTAATCAATATCCTCCACCTCTTTTAACTTGTCTAAAATATTTTGATATCTATTATTGAATATATTAATTTCATCATTAAATAATACAGGAATAAATGCCTCAACATCCTCTTTAACCCTAAGCATCAACTTAAAGTCTCTTTTAATATTAGCCAAAATCAAACCAGTATCACCACTTTGTCTAACACCAAATAAATCACCCTCACCACGATTAACAAAATCATATTCACTTATTTCAAAACCATCATTACATTTCTCTAACATTTTTAGTCTATCACTAGAAGATTCAGCAATTAAAATACAATAACTTTGAATATCTCCCCTACCAACACGACCTCTAAGTTGATGTAATGTAGATAAACCAAACATATTAGCTTCAAATATAACTATCATACTAGCATTTGGTACATTAACACCAACCTCAATAACAGTAGTAGAAATCAAAATATCAATTTTACCATTTTCAAATTCATTCATAGTTTTATTTTTCTCATCACTATCTAATTTACCATGAACAATACCAATTTTAGCAATTTTACCAAAAGCCTTCTCCATCTGTTCTCTTAATTTAATAACAGAACGATTTTCATCACTTTCTTCCTGATTAATAGCAGGAGCTATTAAATATATCTGATGCTTTAAATCTAATTCTTTCTTCATCATTGTTAAAACTTCATATATTTCTTTTTCTTTCTTAAAGTAAGTTATAACTTCTTTTCTACCCTCAGGCTTAGTTTTAATATTAGAAACATCCATATCCCCATAAACAGTTAAAGCATAAGTTCTAGGAATAGGTGTAGCACTCATAGATAAAACATCAGCCATAACACCTTTATTTTTAAATATAGTTCTTTGATTAACACCAAATCTATGTTGTTCATCAGTAATAACCAATCCTAAATTACTAAACTCTACTTTTTCTTGAATTAAAGATTGAGTACCAATAATTAAATCTATCTCCCCATTTTTTAAATTACTATATATTTCCTCTCGTTTCTTTTTTGAAACAGAAGAAGTAAGTAAATCTATCTTAATATCAGTATCCTTAAACAATTTCAAAGCATTTTCATAATGTTGAGTAGCAAGAATCTCTGTAGGAGCCATAAAAGCAGTTTGATAACCAGATAAATAATTAATATAACTAGCAATAAAAGCAACAATAGTCTTACCACTACCAACATCACCTTGAAGTAATCTATTCATTCTCTTCTTAGAACATAAATCTTTTTCGATTTCCTCTACACTCTTTAACTGATCAACAGTCAACTTAAAACTAAGATTTTTAATAAATTTATTAACTTTAGAATGTTCAATTTTTCTACTTAAAGAAGCATCAGAATTTTGATTTTTTCTTTTCAAATATTGTATTTTCAATAAATACATAAATAACTCTTCATATTTTAATCTTTGTCTAGCCTTTTTTAAAGACAAAATATCAGTAGGATGATGAATCTGCTCAATAGCATAACTCTTAGTAGAAAAATTATACTTATCACAAATATACTCTGGTAAATAACTAACAACATCTATTCCTTCATCTATTACTGTTTGAATATATTTAGCAATATTTTTTCTAGACAATCCAGAAGTAGTATAATAAACAGGCTCAATTTGTGGAGTATCAGGCAACTCACCAAATCTAACCTCATTAGCAACGATAGTATTCTTAATTCTATTATATTTACCAAATACAATAATAGATTTACCACATTTTAATTCACTCTGCAAATAAGTTTGATTATAAATAGTAATATTAAAGATATTACGCTTATTACTGATTCTAAAAATAAATTTCTTTAAACTAGGACTAATATTTATAAGAGTTGGCTGCCCCTCTATAATACCATCCATTATAACTTTAGCACCATCAGCGACTTGATCCATATCAGTTCTTCTTAAAACATCATATCTATAAGGATAATAATTAATTAAATCATCAATACTATTAATATTTAGTTTTTGTAAATTACTTAAAGTTTTAGGCCCAACACCTTCAATATCATCTAAATTCTGAACCATATCAATACCTCCATATGTTATAAATACATTATAACACATTAGAAATATTTTTCTAGCAAATTACCAATTAGTAAATTTTATTCATATAAAAGTCATAATCTAAAAATTCATCCCCATCAAAAAAAGCTAAATATAATTTGTTATCTTTTACCTCTCCAACCAAATCACCAACTTTAACACTATCATATAACTTAAAACTACTATTAGAAATATTACCATACCAAATACTAACGCCATCATTTCCCATTACAATTACAACATTGCCATAATTTTCCTTTTCACCAACATAAGTTACTATACCATCCTTTAAAACCGGAACCAAATAATTATCTGTCACTTTCAAAGCAACACCATCATAATATTTATTCATTGACAAATACTTAATATTTTCAGAGAAAACAGAAACCGTATTATTGCCAACATTATTAAGAGGAAAAATATCACCCAAATACTTATTATAAAAACTTCTAAAATTAGAAAAAGCTAAGTTGTCTTCATATAAATAATAATGTATTTTTTCTTTATACAAAGAATTAGATTTACCTATTATTCCTAAACAAATAAATATGATTAATACAATTAAAAACTTATATATAACCTTTTTCATCATATATCACCAATAAAATATATTCATAATTTTACAATTTATAATATGTATGTTATACTAAAAAAGGTGAGAAAATGAAAAAATTTACAATGAAAGATGAAGAATTTATCTGTGAAAATTGTCATAAAAAAGTAGAAAAATTAAATTATACCGCAAGAGATCATTGCCCATATTGTCTATATTCTAAACACGTAGATATATTTCCTGGAGATAGGCAAAACAATTGCCTTGGATTACTAGAACCAATAGGAATAGAAAAATATAAAAACACTTATAAAATAATTTATAAGTGCAAAAAATGTCATCAATTACATAAAAATATAATGGCTACAGATGATAACTATGACAAAATCATAGATTTATCCAAAAATTTTTAAAGAAATCATACACAGTATCAAAACAAGACAACAATATTAATAATATTATTACAACAATAACAGCAGTCTTAAATTCAGAAGGTATTTTAATACCTTTTTTTGTTTTTTTAGTTTTTCTCTCATTATATACATTTTCATAACGAACTTCAGTATTATTAGTATTACTACTAGCAGTTGATTCTGAATAAGTATTTTGATAAGCATTCTGATAATTATTTGAAACATTACTACTAGATACTTTAGAGGCATCATTATTAGCATAATTAGTTTCAACATTAAAATTACTATTATTCACATTATTATCAATAGCATTACTAGAAGTATTAGTCTTATTAATAAAATCTCTAACAGGATCACTATAATCAGAACTATCATCATCATTTTTTTGATCAAAGTTCATATTATTAAAACTATTATTAGATACATCTGAATTTAAAGGTTGATTATTTTGTTGTTGATTAAAATTTTGTGATTGATTTAAACTAGAATTAAAACTATTAACATTACTACTATCATTTTCCATAATATTAGAAGTAGTAGCAGAGTTAATATTAATATTAGGATTTCCAATTACAGTATTTAAATTTCCAGAAGCTCTATAAGGAGTACTAGAATATTTTTGTTCATTATCATTCATATTATCATCCCTTTAAAAAATAAGATTTAGAATACTAAATCTTTTAATTATTGATTATTATTACCAGTAACAAACATATTAGCAGCATTAAAATCATTCAATGATTGTGGAGTTTCCATTTGTGGTGCTACATTTGGCATAACTGATTCTGCTGTTGGCATCACAGGTTGTACTGGAGTTTCCATTTGTGGTGCTGTATTTGGCATTACTGGTTCTACTGTTGGCATCACAGGTTGTACTGAAGTTTCCATTTGTGGTGCTGTATTTGGCATAACTGGTTCTGCTGTTGGCATCACAGGTTGTACTGGAGTTTCCATTTGTGGTGCAGTATTTTGCATAACTGGTTCTACTGTTGGCATCACAGGTTGTACTGGAGATTCCATTTGTGGTGCTGTATTTTGCATAACTGGTTCTGCTGTTGGCATCACAGGTTGTATTGGAGTTTCCATTTGTGGTGCTACATTCGGCATTACTGGTTCTACTGTTGGCATCACAGGCTGTACTGGTGTTTCCATTTGTGGTGCTACATTCGGCATTACTGGTTCTACTGTTGGCATTACAGGTTGCACTGGAGTTTCCATTTGTGAATTATTCATAGTAGGATTACTATTCAAATTCAAATCACCAACTGGTGAAACCATTTCATTAATTCCACTATTTAAATTATTAATTTCAGGTTGCATAATAGACTGCTCTTGTACAGGCTGAGGAATAACTGCACCTTGCTCTTGCATATTATTTTCAACATTACCCGCATTATTACTAGCATTATTTTCAACTTTCAATGCCTTTTTTTTCTTGCTCCTAGCATCCGCTAAAAAGCCTATAACTGTTATAATTAAAACTACCAAAACTCCTAGAATCCATACATAGTATTTTAATAAAAAATCTACAAAACTCATATTTATCTTCTCCCTTTTACTCTAACAATAGAATAACACATTTTATTTAAAAGTGCAACTAGTTTTTTTGAATTCTTTCTAACGGATTACTTTCTACCACACTAATAGCGTCTATTGACAAATTTAATGATTGTTCATATTGGCCCTTATAAAATAATGTTGTAGCCTTTTCCAAACCAGAATCAATCTCTGGATATAAACTACGATATCTATTACCATATATAATCATTTTTTCACTTAACATAGCAGATTTTATCATATCATTAGTCTTATTATAAATCTTAAAAACTAAATCCCTAGCAGTATCTACTCTAATATTTAAAATCTTTATAACAATAGGCTTTTTATCAAGTTCCTTTACAATTTCTCTAATAGCGTCTTGCGCTTCCTTAAGTTCAACAAAGTAACTAGAAGGTATTATAGGTAACTTATAATCTTTTAACTTATATTTAGCTTGCTTCAATAAATTTTGAATTGTATCTAATTGTTCTTTAGCCCTATACTCATCATCTTTCATACTTGTAATAGATCTAAGTTGATAATCCAAATCATCTTGTAATCTAGATAACTTTAATTTAAGTCCTTCTAACTCATCATTAAGCTTAGAATAAGCAAAAGTTTTAGTTTTACTATGATCAAGTAAAGATTTAAAATCCTCATTAATCTCTTCTAAAGTTCTATTAAGAACACTAAACTTATTTATCTCTTCATCAGTTAAATCATAAGTAACCTTTATATCATCTATTTGTATATAAACATCATATACAACCTTATTAATTTTCTCTAACTTATGTCTAAATTTCTTAGTTCCCTCTTTAAAAGTATCTTTACATTCTTTTTCTTTATCAAAATCATTATATAAAGAATTAAAATAATCAAGTATAGTCTTTAGCTCTAACTTAGAATCCCCTAACTCAAGAATATTCATCTTATCCATTATAGCCTTTACTTTATTTTGTATTTCACTTAAATTATACTCAACATTCAAATAATCAAGAGGATATCCATCTCTTTGCATTCTAGCATACATAACTTTTGCTTCTTCAATTTTTCCTGGTATTAGCACATTAGACATAAGTACAATAGAAGGTCCATCATCTAATACTTCTTTCATATGATTAATATCATTTTCAATATCAATAACAATCTTTTCAACTTCAACATAATCATTATGATCCATTAAATCCTCAAATTTTTGGAATTTAGCATCTATTTTATGAAATTCTTCTTCTATCGATGTAGCTACCTCAGAAAAATCTTTAATAGTTCTAGAAAATTTATTTTCAAGTTCTCTATAAACAACTTTTAACTTAGTAATTAAAGCCCTATTTCTTTCTTCACTATTAGTAATTATCTTAATTTCATCAATTAATCTTTCTGTTTTACATTTCAAACGATCTATTTCAAGTTCAATATCAGCAATTTTCTTTATAGCCTGATTATATTCTCTTTTATCAATTAAAAAATCAGCCTCTGATATCATATCAGTAAGTTTAGGAATTCTATCATCTTTAATTAAAGTAAAAGTATTATCCCAAGAATCTAACTTTCTTTGTAAATTATCTGTTTTAACCAAATCTTTAACCTTAGTCATCTCAGACAATAAATGAACATCTAAAAGTTGATTCTTTCTAACATCAAGTTCACTAATTTCTTTTTTATATTTTGTATTTTGTTTCTTTTTAATAACAATAAAAGTAATAACTACACAAAATAATGCAACTAAAATAACTGTAATTATAAGCATTAATATGTTATCCATTGTATCACCTTCCAATACACATAATAATTGTATCATACTTTTATACCTTTTTAAAAGAATTTTTAAATAAATTGACAAAAAAAGAAAAGAGTTAACACTAGAAAAATTTTAAATTTATTTTTATTTTCTTATTAACTCCTTTGTTTTAATCCCACTATTACCATCATAATTTATTCTATTAATCAATCTAAAATTACTATATTCATCCGCTAAAATTCTATATTTAGAACCACTACTCAAACTATCTAACATATTATGAATTTTTTCTAAAATACATTCTAAATTAACATTTTTACATTTATTCACACTTTTTACAAATTTTTGAATATCTAACATATTATCTTTACTTTGTATATCAAAAGAAAATACCTTATCACCAAAATAAATATCTATTTTATAACCAAAATCATAAAAATAAATATCATACTGTATAAATTTATTATTAATAACAAATTCAATTAATTTAAGAGTAAATCCATTATCTGTTTTTATATATTGAAATCTTTTCACCATCTTATCATTACCAATAGATAAAATATCATAATCATTATATTCATCCCTACAATCTATTGTAAAAGAGAAATTTTCCATTGTAGGTAAACACTTCATAATAAGTTCATTTTCATTTCGTTTTAAATTAAAATCTCCTATAACTAATTTAGGTTTTAAGTTTTTAGTAATATAAACTTCTGAAACATTAGATAAATTCATACCACTAACTAATAAACTAATAATACCATCTAAATCATTAAATAAATCATAATTAACATTTTTCAATAAATCTTCAGCGTACTCATCAATAACTACCATTATCACCACTCCACTTCTTCTACTATCTAATTGTATCTCAAAAATAAATAATATTAGACCTGTCCGGAAAGCTAATATTTAAAATATAAGAAAAATATGATATTATAGT
>CAVJSY010000148.1:0-9137 GCA_963652285.1 Oribacterium sp. | reverse complement strand
AGAGAAAAGAGTGAAATTTATGAAGAAATTAAAGGTTTTTAGAAATATAGTTTTGATATTTATTGGGATTTTTATTTTATTTCATGTTGGACTTTATTTATATTGTTATATTACACCTAAAATATCAATAGATAAGAATAAATCTTATTATTTATATGATAATAAGGGACAAATACTTATAGATAGTAAGGATGATTGGACTAAGCTTGATGATATTAGTAAATATTTAATAGACGCTACTATAAGTGTTGAAGATAAAAATTTTTATAAACATTTGGGGTTTGACTATTTTAGAATAATGAAGGCTATGGTTAATAATATTAAGAGTGGTAGTTTGAATGAGGGTGCTTCTACTATTACGCAACAATATGCTAGAAATTTATTTTTAAATTATGATAAGACTTGGTCTAGAAAATTTGATGAGGCTATTCTGGCTGCTGAGATAGAGACACATTATTCTAAGGAAGAGATATTGGAGGGATATTTAAATACTATAAATTACGGAGGTATATATGGAATAGGGAATGCTAGTTGGTATTATTTTGGAAAGAGTGCTAAGGATCTTAATCTTGCTGAGGCTTCTATGCTAGCAGGTATCCCACAATCACCTTCTAATTATTCTCCTTTAGTAAATGAAAGTCTTGCTAAAAAGAGGCAGAAAGTTGTTCTTATTGCTATGAAAAATAATAAAAAAATAACAGAGAATGATGTTAGTGAGGCTTATGATACTACTTTAAGTTATATAGGAAAGATTAAAGAAGGGGAATTACAGAATATTTTATATTTTAGGGATGCAGTAGTAGAGGAATTATATTCAATAGATTCTATTCCTAAGTCTATGATTGATACTGGGGAGTTAAAGGTATATACTACTTTGGATAGTGAAGCGCAGAAGGATTTAGAGAGCGCTGTTAAGAGTGGGGAAAATAGTGATAGTGAATTGCAAGTTTCTGGGATAATGATGAATCCTAATGATGGGGGAGTAATGGCTTTAATTGGGGGATTTGATTATTCTAAGAGTCAATATAATAGGGCTGTGAAGTCCAAAAGGCAAGTTGGTTCTATTATGAAGCCAATATTATATTATTACTCTTTGGAGAATGGTTTTACTTCTTCTTCTACTTTTACTAGTGAGAGAACTACTTTTAATTTTTCTTCTAATAAGACTTATACACCTAATAACTATAATAATAATTATGCTAATGGACCTATTACTATGGGAGCCGCTATAGCATATTCAGATAATATTTATGCTGTTAAAACTGATATATTTTTGGGCGAAGATGGTCTTGTGAATATGGCTAATAGATTGGGGATATCTAGTAAGCTTGATGCTGTTCCTTCTTTAGCACTTGGTACTTTTGAAATTGGTATGTTAGAGATGGTTTCTGCGTATTCTACTTTTGCTAATAGTGGTTATGAGGTTAAGAGTCATTTTATTACAAAGGTTTGTGATAAGGATGATAATGTTTTATATGAGTTTAAAAATGAAAAAAATATGGTACTTAATCAGAGTTTAACTTATATACTTAGTGAAATGCTTACTTATACTTATGATAAAGATTTTATTGATTATAATTATCCTACAGTAATTGGTCTTCTTCCTAAAATTACTAATAAATATGCAATTAAAACTGGGACTACAGATTGTGATATGTGGATTATGGGTTATAATAAAAATGCTGTTTTATCTATTTGGAGTGGGTATGATGATAATAGAAAATTAAGTAAGAGTGATAGTGGTATTCATAAGGATATTTGGATAGATACTATGGAAGAATATTGTAAGGATAAGGATAATAGTTGGTATGATATTCCTGATAATGTTGTTGGAGTTTTAGTTAATCCTATTAATGGAGAGATTGCTACGGAGGATAGTGAGAAGAAGAAGATTTTTTACTATTTAAAGGGAACTGAGCCTGGTTATAATAATTCTTATAATTTTGAGTCTGTTTTTAAAGAAGAGAATAATAGTGAAGTTGTTACAGATGATAGTTCTTTGAATGAGGATGGTAATTAAAAAAACGATATTAGATTTTTGGTCTTTTATCGTTTTTACAATACATATTATTTATTTTTTACTTTTCTAATTCAATTGTTATTTTATAAGAAGTAGGGGTATCTTCTTCGCTGATATTTGTTTTATATCCAATTGATTCTATACTTAATCCTAAATTTTTTATAGCATTTATTGCATTTATAATATTATCAGTAGTTTTTATTGTTGGTGCTACTTCTGGTGCTTTTTCAACTATTGGAGCTGGTTCTGGAGTGGGAACTTCTGGAGAAGGCACTGTAAAATTATTTTGTGGCATTTGAATATCAGGCATAACTGGATCAGGAGTTACTGGTGAGGTTGGTTCTACTATAGGTTGTGGTGCAACAGCAGGCTCTGGAATAACTGGTTCTGGAACAACTGGAGCAGTTGGTTCCGGAGTTGACATTGTAGGTTGTACTGGTGTTTCCATATTAGGTGTCATTGGTCCAAAAGAATTACTCTCCATATTTGGTAAATTTGGAATTGTTGGCTCTGGCTGTGGTTCTGGAATATTATTTCCAAATAATGGATTTGGTTGGCTTTCTGGAATTGGTCCTGGAGTTGGTGCAGAAGAAGCAATTGGGTTAATAATTGGTTCTGCTACTATATTATTAACAGGTTCTGATATTGGACTTTCAAAATTTTGTTGTAATGGGTTAATAGTAGGCATAACTGGTTCTTTATTTAAACTATCTAGAGATACTGTATTGCTACTTGGAACAGTTGTGCTGTCTGTTACGAATGATGGAATTGTTGGTGCTACTGGTGTTTGTTGTGGTGTTGGTGTATCAACTAAATTTGCCATCATTGGTTGGGCTTGAGCTGGTTGTTGTTGTGCAAATGGATTTGCTAAATTTACATTTACTTCACTATCTTCTAATGATGGGAAGAATCTTCCACCAAAAGCAGGTTGTTGTACTTGATCGTTAGGTTGTTGATTAGTTACTCCTATATTAGGCATATTATTATTCATTTGTGTATTTTGTTCGTTATTCATATTATCATTTTCCTTTTCTAATTCTTTTTTATTTAAATCTGCAATACTTACTATATCATTACCATATATTGTATCAGTAAAATTTTCATTTGCTGGTGGTAATGAAGTCGGTATTGTTTCTTCTACAGAGTTAAGAGTTTTTGATTGCAATATTTCTTTTATGAGATTTTCTGTCGCTTTTACAGTTAATCTTTCTTTTATTATTTTTTCTAAAGCACTTCTTTGATCATCTATATTTTTTAGTTGTAACAAACTTCTAGCATGTCTTTCTGATATTTGATTATTATCTAATGCTTCTTGAACTTCATCGCATAGATTTAACAAACGCATTTTATTAGCGATAGTAGATTGACTTTTACCCATTTTTGCCGCTAATTGCTCTTGGGTAATACTACCTTGGTCTAATAATTTACGATACGATCTTGCTTCTTCTAAGGCTGACAAATCTTGTCTTTGGATATTTTCTATTACTGCTACTTCGGCACTTGTTCTTTCATCCATATTAGAAATAATTACTGGTACTCTTTCTAGTCCTACTATTTTAGCAGCTTTAAATCTTCTTTCACCTGCTATAATTTCGTACTTATTACCAACTTTACGTACTAACAATGGATTTATTATTCCATATTGCTTGATAGAAGTTGCTAATTCATTAAGTTTGTCTTCATCAAATTCTGTTCGAGGTTGTAGTCTATTTGGAATAATATCAACAAGATCAATGTACTTAATTTCATTATTCTCTTGCATAACAATCCCTCTCAATTCTCTTTATTCTCTTTAATGATACTATAAATATTTGATTTTTTCAAGTGGTTGGAAATATTTTTTTTAAAATAACGTTTTTAAATGACTTTTTATTAGAAATTTGGTACAATTATTTTGAAGGTGATTGTGTATGCCAATGTTAATTAATATTTTAGATGTTTGTACTGAACCAGAAATCTTAAAGGTTATATTATATATTCAAATAATTTTAAAATATGTCTTTTTTATAGTACCTATTGGTTTAATATTAATGATGGGATTTGACTTTTTTAAAAATGTAACTGCTGGTAGAGAAGAGGATATGAAAAAAAATCTATCTCTAGCAATCAAAAGATTGATTTTCTGTGTTTGTATGTTTTTTGTTCCTACTATTGTTTCTTTAGTTGTTAATATTGTTAATGATTCTATTGAAGATGTTAATATAGATTATCAAAGTTGTTTAGACAATACTAAAAACATTGCTTATTATGAAAAAATTGCTGAAGAAGAAAAGGCTAAAGAAGAAGAGGATTTAAGCAAAAAAATTGAAGAGCAAAAGAAATTGCAAAAAGAAGAAGATTCTGTAATTAGAGTGAGTGTTATTACTAGTACTGATATTAGTAGTGGTTCTAGTGGTAGTACTACTGGTACTGTTGGTGGTACTGGTTCTTATATTGGTCATAAATATCAACTAACTGATGCACAATTGAGAGGACTTGCAATGGTTTGTCAAAGTGAGCAGGGAACTGTTATTGGTGCTAAGGCGGAAGCTTCTTTGATTGCTAATAGATTTGAACTGTATGGTAGTAAATATGGAACCGAAGGTACTGGTTTATATAATTATGTTGCTAGTTCTGGTTGGTGGAGTAGTAGTGATAAAATGTCAAATACTTCTGATTTAAGACCAGAAATTTTGAGTGCAGTTAAAGAAGTATTGGTGTTAGGAAAAAGAACTTTAGATCCTTATGTTGATGAACATGATTGTATAGATTGTGGTTCTTATGGATTTGATATTATTAAAATTATTACTGATGGAACTACTATTACAGATCATAGTGGTCTTAAAAATCATGAAAATTATACAGAGTACGTTACTAAAATCTATAATAGATATGGTGCTATATATACTTTTACAACATTTCCAACTAATAGTAGTGATCCTTTTGGGTATACCGATTATGCTAAAAGCAAATATGATTCATTAAATAATAATTAATTAAAGGGGATGATAGATGTGAGAAATTATAAAAAGATTTTTTTAGTACTAATAATTATAATACTTATTTTTCTTGTAGTTAAAAGTTTATTTGGTAAAAAAAATAATGAGGAAAAAATAACTGATTATATTATTAGTAATGGTTTTTCAGAGGATGCTGGTACTTTATATAAAAAACAAATATCTGATATAAATTATGATGAATATTCTAATAAAAAAGATAATGGGGAAGATGTAACTTACGAAATGTTATATTTTAATACTAATACTTATGAACTCACTTTGGATAAGATAGAATTTAGTAATGGAATAGAGAAATCTTTTAATCCTGTATATAATTATGTAGATGAAACTTTAACTTATAATTATAGAATTAATATAGATAATACCAATGTTATTATAAATGGTGAATATATAAAGGATAGTTATGAATTTAGTTGTTCTCCTACTTTTAGTTATCAGTTTAATACTAGTAATGCATTAGATAAGATATGTGAGAGAATTAGAACTGAGGTTGAGGATTTTTATTCTGACGCTATAACTTTAATAAAAAAGCCTAATTTAATAGATAAAGATAAAAAGGAATCTTAAGAGGTTCCTTTTTAAATATCTTTTTTCTTTATTTCATTATATCTTCTTGGATATTTTAAATTAGTGATATTATTTTTTTTATATAATAATAAAGTTCTATTACTTAATTCTTGTGGTAATAAAAATTTTATTTCTTTTATTAAATTAATATTTAATTTTTTATAATAATTATCTATATTATCTAGTTCTTTATCTACTATGCCTTTCATTGCTACATAGTAACCATTAACTTTAACTAAGGGGATAGAGTACTCTAGTAAATGTTTTAATGGTGCTACTGCACGTGATGTTACTAAGTCATATTTTTCTCTTACTTTTTTGGAATATATTTCTGCTCTTTCGTTTATAACTGATATATCTTTTAAATTTAATTTTTCTATTACTAATTTTAGAAAATTACATCTTTTTTCTGTTGCTTCTACTAAATCTATTTTTATTTGTGGAAATACTATTTTTAAAACTATACCTGGGAATCCTGCTCCTGATCCTATATCGCATATATACATATTTTCTATATTAATTATTTTAGTAATGGTTAGGCTATCATAGAAATGTTTTAAATATACTTGTTCTTTATCTGTAATATTTGTTAGATTATATTTTTTATTTTCTTCTATTAATATATTATAATATTCTTCTAATTTATTAAGAGCATCATCAGTAATATTTATATTTAACTCTTTTAAACTATTTATAAATAATTCTTTATTCATTGTAATTCTTCCTTAAATATACCATTAATATAGAAATATCAGCAGGGTTTACACCACTTATTCTTAAGGCTTGACCGATTGATGTTGGTCTAACTTTATCTAGTTTTTGTCTTGCTTCACTTGCTAGATTTGTTACTTTGGAATAATCAATATTTTCTGGTATTTGTTTTTCTTCATTTTTTAGCATTTTTTCTGCTTCTCTTTGGGTTTTTGCTATATATCCTTCATATTTTATTTGTATTTCTACTTGGTTTTCTGCTTCTTTAGAATAACTAGATGTAAAAAGATTATTTTCCTTTAAGGTATTTATTGTAATTTCATTTCTTTTTAATAAATCATACAAGGTAATTCCATCTTTTAAAATAGGGGTATTCAATTTTTGAAATAATTCGTTTATTTCTTTAGTTGGAGTTATTTTTTTATTTTTTAATTCATTTTTTAATTTGTCTATATCATTTATTTTTTCTAATAATTTATTATGTCTTTCTTCATCTATTAATCCTACTTTATAGCCATATTCTCTTAGTCTTAAATCAGCATTATCGTGTCTTAGTAATAATCTATATTCAGCACGAGAAGTTAGCATTCTATAAGGCTCTATTGTTCCTTTTGTTATTAAATCATCTATTAATACTCCAATGTATGCTTCATTTCTTTTTAATACTAATGGTTTCTTATTTTCTATTTTTAAAGAAGCATTTATTCCTGCGATTAATCCTTGACAAGCTGCTTCTTCATAGCCACTGGTTCCATTTATTTGACCTGCTGTAAATAAGTTTTCTAATACTTTTGTTTCTAAAGAAGCTTTTATTTGGGTAGGGTAGATAGCATCATATTCTATGGCATAGGCATATTTTAATATTTTAGCATGTTCTAATCCTTCTAGGGAATGAACCATTTGCTCTTGAATATCTTCTGGCATACTAGTTGAAAATCCTTGTAAGTATATATCATCATAATATAGACTTTCTGGTTCTAAGAATAATTGATGTCTTTCTTTATCCTTAAATCTTACTAATTTGTCTTCTATAGATGGACAGTATCTTGGACCTACTCCAGTTATATCATTTAATCCTCCATACATACTTGATTTTGATAGATTATTTAATATAATTTCATGAGTTTTTTTATTAGTATAAATTAGGTAACATGGTTCTTGGTTATTAACATCGTAAAGTGGTTCTATATCATGTGAGAATGTGTATGGTGTTTTATCTCCGTCTTCTCTTTGGGTTTTACTATAATCTATTGAAGATCTTTCTATTCTAGGTGGAGTTCCTGTTTTTAGTCTTAAAATCTCAAAGCCATATTTTTTTAGATTATCGCTTAAATGCATTGAAGGCTTTTCTCCATGAGGACCACTTCTAGTTCTTGTTGATCCTCTTAATATATCTGCTTTTAAGTATGTTCCTGTTGTTAATATTACACATTTGGAATTTATTTTTGTACCATCTGAAAGTACTATACCTAATACTTTATTATTTTCTACTATTAGATCTTCTACCATTGATTCTAGTATTTCTAGATTTTCTTGTTTTTTTAGGGTCTTTAACATTTCTTTTGGATATGTTATTTTATCTGCTTGTGCTCTTAAAGAGTGAACTGATGGGCCTTTTGATGAGTTTAGCATTTTCATTTGAATTAATGTTTTGTCAGCATTAATTCCCATTTCTCCTCCTAAAGCATCTATTTCTCTTACTATTATACCTTTGGCAGATCCTCCAATAGAAGGATTACATGGCATTGTTGCTATATTGTTAATGTTACCTGTTACTAATAGGGTAGAGTGACCTATACGAGCTGACGATAAAGCTGCTTCGCATCCAGCATGTCCTCCTCCTACAACTATTATTTCATATTCTTTATTCATAAATATCACTTCTTTTCTTAATCGTTTTATATTTTATCATATAATTTAAAAAAAAGAAAGTATTAGTTAACGTTATTGATTAATACGCCATAGATAAGATAGGGGATAGGCGTTACTTAAAATAATTAAAGCAGATAAAAACTATTAGTTTTGGTTCTAATAGTTTTATTAATACATTCTTCTTCCTTCTTTACGATTCTTTTCAGCTAACTGGCGATCAATATCTCTTACTGTTCCTTCGTTATTTATCCTTTTTACTGCTCCACGAGATATATCCCTTTCAATGTTCCTTACAAGAATGTCTATTACGTGTTCGGCATCTTTTCTGTATATTGAATATAGGTAATTAGGATTTTTTGTACCGGGTATTATTTCCCACTGACGGAAACTTATTTCACGATTAATCTTGGATTGTTCATATAAACTTTGATGTTTTTCAATTATGCTTCTTTTTATTGCATAAGCATATGTTTGATTATCTGTAAATCCTTTTAGTTTAGTTGCTGTTGATACTTTTTTACTTTTATGTAATGCCGCAATCATTAATGCAGCAAGTTTTATTTCTGTAGCAAGTTCTTTTGTTCGAGCCTCTTTTAGTAATTTATCATTTTCTGAATAGTTGAATATACCCCTACGTCTTTCAAAATCTCGAGATTTCATTCTCAATTCACTACATTTGATGCCCAGTGTTAAATATTCAGATTTTAATTTATCTACTAATTTTATATAATTTTCAGTTTTCCTGTTCATTTGAATCTTCTTCCTTTTCTATTTCTTCTTTGCATTTTTCTATTTCTTCTTTGCATTTTTCTATTGCCTCTAATAAAGCATCTGTATCTACAATTTCATCTTCTTCATCGAAGTTTGTTTCATCGTAATTTTCCATATATTTCTCCTTCTTTCTAATAGTGTTAACTACTATTTATTTAAAATTTACCAAAAAAAAAAAAAAAAAAAAATATTTTTAA
>CAVJSY010000147.1:0-4233 GCA_963652285.1 Oribacterium sp. | reverse complement strand
ATATAATATTTGGTAACTGCATAGGAAATATAATAAATATAGTAATAAATATAATCATCTTTATAATAAGTATTGTAACAATATATGGAATATGTAACTTTGTAACATCACAATTTTTATCAGAAACCCCAGTAATAATAATAGGAATTATGATAGGAATAGTAATAGTATATAATATAACAAAAGGAATAGAAGTAATAACAAGAGCAAATATAATATTTCTAGCAATTATATTAGCATTATCTATAATAAGTTTTATATCATTAATCACTCAAATAGATAAAAGTAATCTAAAACCAATATTAGAAAATGGAATAACCCCTCCATTAAAAGGTTCCATATATCTAACATTAACCAATATAGTACCAACATTAGCAATATTAACAATACCTAAAAATAAAATAATAGATTATCCAAAAATTAACAAATATTTAATTATATCCTATACTCTAAGTTACATAATAATATTATTAATATCAATTAAAACATTAAGCATATTAGGTCTAAACTTAACAAATTTATATGAATACCCAGAATATATTGTATTAAAAAAAATATCTCTATTTAACTTTTTTGATAAAATAGAAAATATAATCTTTATAAAATGGATACTAACCTCATTTTCAACATTAAGTCTACTAATATATTATCTAAGTAATTCAATTAAAATAAAGAAAAATAATAATATAATGCCTTTTTTAATAACAACAATAATAATACTAATATCAACCTATTATTTCAAAAATAATACTCTATTCACAAACTTTATCGAAACAAAATATCCATATATAAATCTAATACTATTAATAATATTTATATTTATAACAATAACAATATCATTAAAAAAAAGAACCTAAGGTTCTTTATAACATTACTTAGATACTGTAACTAAATATCTATTTACTGTACCATTTTGAGCATAATCAAAATACAAAATAGGTAAAATATTTAACACACCATCATTATTAACAAAATATAATACACTATTATCAGAAATACTATCCTCTAATAATTTAGTAGTAATATCATAACAATTTTTAGTATTATATTTATCTAATGAAGCACTACAAGCACTTGTTAAATCAGTATCTTTCATAATACTATCCATCTTATCTTTTATTAAACTAGATAGATTTGTAGAAATAGAATCTTTACTATAACCTATTTTATTTAAAACTTCATCATATGATAAATTCTTACCAGTAATTAAATCAAAATTATAAATATGATAATTTAATACCCAGGTAGAAGTTGCTTGTGAAGAATCAATTACAACTACAGAAGCAATATTATCATATTGATAAGACTTATAAGTAAGAAGTAATGTACAACCAGGTAATTTATCATCTTTACTTTCTTCAGCACAAGTATCAAATTGTTTAGCATAATCATTATATAATGAAGACAATTCATTATTAGCCTTAGTAGCGTCATCAGAATTAATATTAAAATAAGGTACTTTTAAATTAGTAATACTTTGCTTACCATTAGAATATTCTACATCTAGTCCATAATAATTAATAATTCCAATTTCACCACTAGATATTGTTCTTTCATATTCAGTATATTTATTATCATATGAATATGTAGCATCATATACATATTCTTTAGATGTATCAACTTTCAAAATCTCATTATTAGATGAATTAATACTCTCCTCTTCTTTATTCTTATTATTCATAACAACAAATATTAAAGATACAATAATTGCAATAATTATTAAAATTAAGATTAAAATAAAATTATTCTTTTTCTTTTCCATAATATTACACTCCTTTCATAATCTAAGTATATCAAATTAAAAATTAAATACAACTATATAAAACAATTTTACAAACTAAAAATATTTATATGTAAAATAAAAAAACTCACATAGTGAGTTTTAATTAATTATCTCTTACTGAATTGTGGTGCACGACGAGCAGCCTTTAATCCAGGTTTCTTTCTTTCTTTGCTTCTTGGATCTCTAGTAACAAATCCACAAGCCTTAAGAATAGAACGATATGAACCTTCTTTTCCCTCGTTTTCTTTATCATATTCAAGTAATGCTCTAGTAATACCTAATCTAATAGCACCAGTTTGTCCTGAATATCCTCCACCTCTAACATTACAAATAACATCAAAAGTTTCAGTATTATTTGTAACTTCAAGAGGTTGCATTAAATCCATAACTAATACATCATGAGGCATATATTCATTAACTAAAACACCATTAACAGTTATTTTACCAGTTCCTGGAACAAGAGTTACTCTAGCACTTGAACTCTTTCTTCTACCAGTTCCACAAAATCTTCTTTCATCTTTAGCCATTATGCTTTCCTCCCAATTTCAATAGTTTTAGGTTGTTGTGCAGTATGTGGATGCTCACTACCTGCATAAACATGTAATTTCTTATACATTTGTCTACCTAATCTTCCCTTAGGAAGCATTCCTTTTACTGCTAATTCTACCATCTCAACAGGATATTTTTCTTTCATTTCCTTAGCAGTTCTTTCTCTTAGTCCTCCAACATATCTTGAATGATTATAATATTTTTTATTATCTAATTTATTACCAGTAAGTAAAACGTCACTAGCATTAATTATAATAATATTATCTCCACAGTCAACATGAGGAGTATAAGTAACCTTATGTTTACCTCTTAACATAACTGCAGCCTTAGAAGCTACTCTACCTAATGGCATATCTTTTGCATCAATAACATACCAATCACGAACAACTTCTTCTTTTTTTTGCATAAATGTTGTTTTCATAATTCTTTTCTTTCTCCTTTTAAATTTAAATAATATAATGTTTTAAGTACTAAGTGTTCCCAATACATAGTACCGCAAACATAAAATGTACCGATTATGATTATAATAAATATTTAACATTTTGTCAATAAATATACAAAAAATAGTGAAAAAAAAGACTTTCCAATTCAAGAAAGTCTCCAAAAATTTTATCTTGTAACTAATTTCTTACAAGTAATAAATAATCCAATAGCAGTAATGCAAAGAACTGAAATCATACCAATTAAATGAATATCACCAGTTTTAGCATTTTCTACTGTAGCATTTGTTTGTTGATTTGACTCTTCACCAGTATATAATACATATGAAGAACATTGTTTAATATCAAAACTTACTGTACCATCTTCTGAAACTGTAGCTTCACCAATACTCTCAAGTTCTTTAGTTGTCTCATTATAATGAGCAATATATAATTTAGTACCAACAGAATATTTAGAAGATACATCATATGTAATTGTAGCCTTACCAGGTAAAGCACCATTATGCATAAAATTCATAAACATTACATCTTTATAACTAGTAACTAATTTTGATAAATCTGAATTTATAGCATCTGGAGCATTCTTAGTAAATGTTACTCCAGTATTAACATCCATAGGGTTCTCTATATCATTAGCATCAAAGCTCCATAAATATAAAAGATCACCATCATCATTAGTATATCCAAAGTTTATAAGACTACCACTATTTTTAGCCTCAGTAAATATATCTTTACTAACTTTACTATCTTCATTAACAGTATCAACTGCAATTACTGGAGCACCAATTGATGAAGCTCTCAAAGAAGTATTAGCACTAAATGTTTTTCCATTAACACTAGCCTCTACTTTATCAACATAAATTAACCAACTTTCTACTTCATCTGTTTCATTATCAGTAGTAACAATAGCATTATCAGTTAGTTTTAATGTAGGTATACCAGTTACACCAACACCATTAGATAACTCTATATCTTGAAATCCATTGTTAACAAATCCAATAGTACCATCTAAAGTAACAGTACTACCATTAATACCAAGTCCTCTATTACCACCAGCAAGTACAATATCTTTAATCTCTACATTAGCCTTATAAACTTGAATAACATATACAGCACCCGCAGTACCATCACTAGATTTCTTAGACCATATAGTATTATCATCACTGCCATCACTATCTAGTTTTTCAAAAAATTTACCAACATATGTAATAGAATGGCCATTACCATCAAGTGTTAAATCTCTTGTAATATTAATTTTACCAAGTGTTTCAATATCATCTCCAAGTACAATTTCTGAAACTGTACTATCTGCTACAGCATTTTTCAATTCTTCTTCTGTTTTAACTGTCTTACTTTCAGCATTTACATAGAATGGAATAACTAAGACAACAAACAAAAGAACTAACATTTTGCAACTCTTTTTCATTTCTTATCTCCTCCTATACTAAGAATATATCACAT
>CAVJSY010000146.1:0-9371 GCA_963652285.1 Oribacterium sp. | reverse complement strand
AATTAAATATCTATCATTATCATCAAACATATCCATATCCATAGCAGTTTCATCATATTTTATAGCCTGTTTTTTCTTTAATTCTCTTTCTCTAATACCACCTTTAGGTATCTCTCTTTGAAAAGTTTTAGCTTCTTCTATAACTCTAGTTTCTTTCTTCTCTAAAGGCTTTTCACTAGGTTTACCAAGAAAATTCTCAAAATCATCTTTCTTCTTTTCTAAAATTTTATTTTCTTCTTTTAAATTATTTACTTCTTGTTTTTTAAAATCAATAACATTTTCTTTATTTAAAGTATTAGGAGTTTCTTCACTTTTAGTCTCCCTTATTTCCTCTATTTTAGTTTCTTTTTCTACTTTCTCTTTAATCTCATCTTTTGTTGTTAATTTTCCTAACTTAACTAAAATTTCTCTAAGATTATTATATATATTTATATCCTTAATATCCATAAAGTAATTAGGACAAGTAATATTTAAATTAGCTAAAACACTACAAAAACTATTAATCATATGCTCTAAATAATTATTATCTAATCCCTTAATACAAAATACTAACTCAGAAGAATTTATAGAAGACATATCTTTATCAGTAATAATAATTTTATTAATTAAAGTACCCTTATCCATACAAAAATAAGAATTAATCTTATTACCTAAAGTAATACCCTTTATTATATATTTACTATTACTCATATCTACAACACGATAATCATTCATCTATACCACCCTCACAACATTTAATATTATAACATTTTTTAATATTTTAATAAATATCAAAATTATAACTTTACACATATATTTTTACTTATTTTGACACTTAGGACAATAGTAAACACTTCTACCACCTATAAAATCTTTCTCTATAATACTTCCACACCTATAGCAAGGTTGACCATCTCTCATATGAACCTTTAACTCATTTTGAAATAGTCCAGTAACCCCATCTACTGAAGTATAACTATGAATAGTAGAACCACCCTTCTCTATAGAACTTTCTAATATTTTTTTAGTATTTTCTATAATACTATTTAATTCAAGAATACTTACACTATTAGCACTCTTATAAGGATTAATTAAACTTGCATATAATATTTCATTAGCATATATATTACCTATTCCCGCAATAATACTCTGATCCATTATAGCACTTTTAATAGGTAATTTCTTATTTTTAAATTTATCCTTTAAATAATTAGCATCTAACCTATCATCCCAAGGCTCAAGACCTATCTTAATTAAAGGTCCTACCTTATCAATATCTTCTTTCCTTATAAGTTCCATCTTTCCAAATTTTCTAACATCCATATATCTAAATTGCATACCATTATCAAGCCCAAATATAACATGTTCATGTTTATCTCTAACATTATCCTTGTCCTTAAAGAAAAATTTTCCTTCCATCCTCAAATGACAAAATAACACATAATCATCAAGAATAAATTCTAACCACTTACCATATCTCTTTATATCCCTAAAAGTTTGAGAAACAATATTCTTTTTAAATTCCAAAACACTAGGATATTCTATAATATTGTCATAATATACATCACAATATAAAATTTTTCTATCTATTAATTTCAACTTAAGACTTCTTCTAACTGTCTCTACCTCAGGTAATTCTGGCATATCTAATCACACTCACTTCCAAGTAATTATAGCATAAATTTAATATATATACCAGTACCTTATTTGCCCATCAGCGCCAATTCAAACATATAGAAGCGCTGTACCAAGTACAAAAATAAAATTAAATTAAAAAAATAAATTATTCATATATAAACAATCTATTTTTTATTCACTAGGTATAACACTAACCTTAATATATTTAATTCTATTTCTCTTATTACATAATCTTTTCTTAATTTTCTTAACCAAAACATCAATATCAGATAACTTCATATTCTTTTTACATACAATCTCTATATCAGCACTATAATAACTACCATATTTAAGCAAATTGATATCTTTAACATCTATTACCTCTTCATAAGATAATACCCTTTTTTTTATTTTATCTATATATTCATTATCACAATTAGTACCAATAACATCTATAACATTATCTCTAATAATACCAAAACTAACATATATAACATAAAATCCAATTACAAAAGTACAAACATTATCAGAATAATAATATATAGAAGCATAAGGACCTAACCTAGAAAATATATAAGCAATAATAACAAATAAAGTAGTCATAGCAGCCATCTTAGACTCAATACCAGATGCTATTAAAATACTATTCTGATACTCTTCCCCCTTTTTTAATAAATAATAAGAAAAAGAATACTTAAAAATAAATACAACAATACTAACAACTAAAACTATAGTACTAGGTATAGATACATCACTAGTAACAGCCTGTACCACTAAATAACCACCCATAACCAAAACAAATATCCCAACTAATAAACTAGTTAAATATTCAATTTGACCATATCCAAAAGGATGCTTACGGCTAGCAGGTTTATTACTCATATGATTACCAAATATTGCTATAAAATCAGTAGTTAAATCACTAACAGAATTAATACCATCAGCAATCATAGCCTGAGATTTACCAATAATTCCAACAATTATCTTAAATATAACCAATAATATATTAACAAACATACTCTTAATTAATACAATATCAACTTTATTTTTCATAACACACCTCAATATTCTACTAATAAAATTATATCAAATAATAACTAAAAAAACTATATTTTTTTTAAATATCACAAATATATATCATGTATTGTAAAAAAAAAGAAAAAATTAATCTTTCTTCTCTTACTTAGCATCATACCAATCATTACCAAAATCTACTGATACCTCCAAAGGAACATCTAACTTATAAACATTTTCCATAAGTTCTTTAACAATATTAACAACCTTATCTCTCTCATCATCATAAACATTAAAAATAAGTTCATCATGTACCTGAAGCAACATCTTACTACGAATATTTTCTATCTTAAATCTCTTATCTATATCAACCATAGCCTTCTTTAAAATATCAGCACTACTACCCTGAATAGGAGTATTCATAGCCATTCTCTCTCCCATACTCCTAATCATATAATTAGAATTATATAACTCATCAATAACCCTTTTCCTATTCATAATAGTTCTAACATATCCCCTATCCTTAGCATCACTTACCTCTTTTTCCATATATTCATGTACCCCAGGATAAGTAACAAAATAACTATCAATAAATTCTTTAGCCTCCTTAGGTTTAATACCTAAATCAGTAGCAAGACCATAACTACTAATACCATATATAATACCAAAATTAACAGCCTTAGCCCTTCTTCTTTCCTCTTTAGTAACACTCTCTATTGGAACTCCAAAAACATCACTAGCAGTCTTAGTATGAATATCTATTCCATTTTTAAAAGCATTAATCATCTTCTCCTCTTTAGCCAAACTAGCAAACATTCTAAGTTCTATCTGAGAATAATCACAACTCATAATTTGAGCTCCAGCATCAGGTTTAAAAGCCTTCCTAATAAGCTTACCATACTCATTTCTAACCGGAATATTCTGTAAATTAGGATTAATAGAAGATAATCTACCAGTTCTAGTTAAAGTCTGAGTAAAAATAGTATGTATCTTCCCATCCTCATGAATACAAGAAATAAGTCCCTCTATATAAGTACTATATAACTTAGTAAGCATTCTATACTCTAATACCTTATCAACAATAGGATATCCTACTAACTTAGATAAAACTGTAGCATCCGTAGAATAACTACCCTTTTTATTTTTCTTACCATAAGGAAGTTCCAAAGTCTCAAATAAAATATCACCCAATTGTTTAGGGCTACTTATATTAAACTCACATCCCGCTATATCATATATTTCCTTACTAACAATATCTATTCTAGAAGTTATATCCTTACCCATACTACTTAAAACAGACCTATCACAATTAATACCAGTATATTCCATTCTAGCCAAAACAAAAGTCAAAGGAAGTTCTACATCATAATATAAACTCTCCATCTCTTCTTTCTTTATATTATTTCTAAACTCTGAAACTATGTCATATATAAATTTAGCCTTCTTACCACAATTATCAATCAATATTTCAGAAGAATATTTCTTCTTTTTATCATAATATAATATATTAACACCCTTATCTGCCGCTAAAAAAGCAATATCATCTTTAACATTATAATTAAGTAAATATGCCATAATCATAACATCTTCACATATATTATATGAATAATCATCCCCCATACTAAGTAAAATATATTTTAACTTTTTAGCATCATACGTATATATATTACAATCTCTAAACATTGAAAAATCTATATTATCTTTCTCTATATAATAAGATTTATCTCCATCATATACACTTAATGATACTATAGATAAATCATGATAATTTTCACTATCAATCTCTAACCATAATGCTATATTACCACTAAAATTCTTTTTTTCAGATATCACTATAGTAGTAACATCACTTTCTTTATTAGTAGTATTTAATCCCTTTAAAAATGAATGAAATTCTAATTCTTGATATAAATCTATCAACTTATTATTATCACTACCCTTATATATAACATCATCAAAAGTCTCTACTATAGGAACATGCTTATCAATAGTAACCATTTCCTTACTCATGAATGCACTTTCTTTTCCCTCAACTAACTTATTATGTAAAGCACCACTTATAGAAGATAAATTTTCATATACCCCCTCTAAAGTACCATATTGTTGTAATAATTTTAAAGCAGTCTTTTCTCCTATTCCTTTAACCCCAGGAATATTATCAGAAGCATCACCCATTAAACTCTTTAAATCAATCATTCTCTCTTGTTTTATACCATATACATCATAAAAACTAAGAGGAGTCATCATAATATAATCTTTAGTCTTTAATAACTTAACAGAAACCTTATCACTAATTAATTGTAATAAATCTTTATCACTACTAACTATTAAAGCATTATAATCATCATTTTCATCTACCATTCTAGCAAAAGTTCCAATAATATCATCTGCTTCATACCCCTCTTTTTCAATATATTTAATTCCCATAGCATCTAATATTTTTTTAGCAACTGGAAATTGAGCCTTTAAATCATCAGGAGTTTCAGCTCTTCCTCCCTTATAAGCATCATATTTAAGATGTCTAAAAGTCTTACCAATATCAAATGCTACAACAATATACTTAGGATCTTCTTCTGTTATAATCTTATTCATCATATTAACAAATCCAAATAATCCATTAGTAGGAAATCCCTTACTATTTCTCATAATATTACCAGTATATGCAGTAGCATAATAACTTCTAAATAATAAATTATTACCATCTACTAAAATAACTTTCTGCATTCTATCTACCACCTAACTAAATACAATAATATCATACTTTTCTATATTTTAATACACTAGATTTTAATTTTATCATTAATTATCTTAAAAAAAAGCCCCTATTTACTACACTAAGGGCTATATTACTAACAATTATAAATATTCGCAACTATTCATAAATTATAAAAAGCACATTAAATACTATATTTTTTTAACTAAGAGTTATCAATTCGGTTATTTGTAGAATTTTTATTCGGTTATTTGTAGAATTTTCATTCGGTTATTTGTAAATTATATTTTTTAACTAACAATTTTATTATAAGTATCCTTAATCATCTCATATCTAATTTCAATTAAATTAATATAAAATTTTTTTCTAACCAAAGACATTCCTTCAATATTATTAATAAATTCTTCTATTTTCAAAATATCAATATTCTTAAATATTCTTTTAACAGCATCATTACATTCATTATTACAAGTACTACTAATAAAAGAAAAACAATTAATTCGTTTATCATTAATTTTTATAGCAGAGTATATATTGACTGCAATATTTTTTATCTCACTATCACTAAGTTTAGATATATCATTATCATCTAGCATCGGACTTAAACAAGAACCACAATCATATATAGGAGCATTTGTAATATTATTATTTGTCACATCAATTAAAAATCCAAAATTACCATTATGCCTATCAGTATTTCCAATCAAACTATCAATAATAAACATATTCCAAAAATACTCTTTAAATTTTATTTTATCAATTTTCATTTTATTATTATCAATTACTTCCATAATCTCTGATAATTCTGTACCAATCTTTTTTTCAATACTTGAGGATATTGCCAAATTTTCAAATTCATATAAAACATGAGTTTCATCGCAAAAATCTTCACACGCACAAACTATTTTTATTTTATTATTACTTTTATAAGTACCTAAAATAGTATTTTGCACCTCAAATCCTGTAATCTTAAATATATTGCTCCCAACATATTCAGAAAATGCATTATTAATATATGAAATATTTTTGTTTTTATCTAAAACAGGTTCCGGAAATTTAACTAAATATCTTTTACCATTATATAATAAAGTTTTTTTTACCTCAGATCCTTTATACATATTAAATACTTCAACACTCTTAGTAAAATCAATCATTAATTATCAACTCCTAAATATATAATATGATTAATATAAGATTATCAATATGTAATAACTTCTTTATCACTACTATTAACTTTATCCTTATCTTCATCTTTTATAACAATAGTATCTATATTACCATCTGATATATATCTACTACTTTCAAGCAATTTAAAATTCATCTCAATATCAAAATCTTTTCCATTATTATCATATGCTCTAATTCTTTTTAAAAATGACGGATCAAAATCATTACTAAAACAAGAAACTTCAGCTTCCCAACCAACTCTTAAACTAGCCTTAGTATGATATTTAATACCATTATATTCACCATCGATAATATATGGATAATTAGGATGCTCCTTCTTATAAGGAGAACCAAAAGGAAGTGCTACAATATTAACATATTTTGAAGGTATAATACTTTCTAATATTTGATAAACTTCTCCAACCTCTTTAATACTTTCATCACTAGTTGCCTTAGTAAAATTAACATGTGTCATAGTATGATTACCAACATCATAACCATTATTAACTAACCAATTCAAAATATCCTCATTGTATTCACTCTGATTAAAAATACCACTATTCACAAAGAAAGTAGCAGTTACCCCAAAGTCAGGATATTTCTTCTTAAATTCCTCTAATATCCCAACAGCACATTCAGGATCAATTATTAAACTACCATCAGAATTTCTACCAAGTACCTTAAAATTATTTTCATTACCATCATCAAAAGTAAGTATAATAGGACTTTTTCCTAATTCTACATCAATATTACCATCAACATAATCATTAAGTCTTATCATTCTATATCCATTATTGTAATAAAATTCCAAATCACTTCTAAAAGCCTCACTAGTTCTATTATAGCCATCTTTATCTACATTACCACCAATATACTCTGTATCACTACTTTTCTTATTAACAATACCATGATACATCATAATAGGTACGTTTCCTAACTCATTAACTTTATTTTCTTCATATACCTCTTTTGTAATTTTTCCCAAAGAAACAATTAATGTTT
The DNA here is from genome assembly GCA_963652285.1 of Oribacterium sp. Lineage (GTDB taxonomy): Bacteria > Bacillota_I > Bacilli_A > RF39 > UBA660 > RUG11198. Next base: position 1,879 of record CAVJSY010000146.1, on the reverse strand, counting down.
TACTTTTTTCATCATAACTAATTACCTTGTCTTTCAATACACTATCATTATACTCATATTTAACTGAAACTTCTATATTTAGAGTATCATAATACTCTAAAGCCTCTTTATAATCCATACCAATTATATTTATATCTTTATCTTTTTCAACAACTTTATTATTTCTAAATAATAAAAATATCACAAAAGCAAGAATTAAAATAACAATAAATATTAATATCTTAAACCATTTTTTATATTTAACTTTCTTTTTACTCATAACATCACCACTACTATTATCAATTATTATTTGATTTATATACCATTATTATATCATCTTTTATTAAAAGAGCCAAAGATATTTTTATATTCTTACTATAAATTAATACTAATTTTAATTTTATAATTTACATAACATATAGTACAATTTTTATATACATATATTTGTGATTAATTTATGTAAAAAACGGCTATAGATAATATAAATATAAGCCGTACTTCTAAACTAATACTTAATTAATACAATAAAATTAATTATTATCTAAAAAATTCATTACTAAATCTATTAATATATTCTTTTCTTTTGGATTAGACTGTGCTATAAGTAATGTAATAGCAACAAGAGTATTATTATCAATAACCTGAATATTTTCATTATATAAAATATTATAAAACTTTAAAAAGTATATAAATAATGTAGCAGCAATCCTTTTATTGCCATCAATAAAGGTATGATTTTTAATAATTAAATATAAAAAATTAGCTGCTTTTTCTTCTATAGTAGGATATAAATCATTACCATCAAAAGACTGATATATAGTACCTATAATCTCTTGCAAGCCCTTATTTCTTTCAAGTGCAAATAAATCACTATCATTATTAAATTTAAGTTTCCCAATAACACTAATACAATCTTCATAAGTTACTTGTTTAATACTTTTAGTTCCATTTGGTTTAGTAATTCTTCTATTATCATAATCATCAAGTAAATTTAAAGCATTAGAATAATTATTTATTACTTTAATTATTTCCATAGCCTCATTATCTTTTAAATCAGTATCAATTCTTCCAGCAATATCTATTAATTTAATAGTCTTTTCCAAATATTCTAATCTCTTTTGATTAACTGCATATCCCTTAATCATATAATCTTTTAAAACACTAGTCGCCCATTTTCTGAAGATAACACCATTTTGACTTTTAACCCTATAACCAACACTAATTATCATATCCAAATTATAGTAATCTACCATATGAGTCTGAATTTTACCATCAATTGCACCATGTTGAGTGGTTGTCGCAAATTTTGCGACAACCACTTCATCAGATAATTCCTCCATTAAAGCATTATTGATATGCTTTCTAATAGTTTTGCTATCTCTCCCAAATAATTTAGCCATCTGATTTGCATTTAACCACACTGTTTCATCTCTCATATTTACTTCTAATTTTACATCTTGATTTTCAAATATTATTATTTCATTTTTCATTATATTACCTCTCTTTCAAAAAGCAATATAACACATACATATTTATTAAGCAAATCACCAATTTTAAAAATTTAAACCTCTAAAATTACCAATTTTTAAAAACCTCTAAGAGGAATTATAATTTTAGGTTATAAACACATTACAAATATTAAAATTCCATAACTCATAGTATATCGAATTTTAAAAATCCATAAAATTAAAAAAAGTTACTCAAAATAACTTCTGAGTAGCAAAAATACAATTAACTAATTAACAACGTATGGATCATCTACTGTACCACTGCCAGTAATTTCAATACCAGATGCTAAAGAAATACAAGGACGTACACCAGAAGAATTATAACCAACACCTTTAACAAAAGAACCTAACATAGATAATATAAACACAATAAGTAAAATATAAAAATATTT
>CAVJSY010000145.1:0-3311 GCA_963652285.1 Oribacterium sp. | reverse complement strand
TCTATATATATTATTTATCATTATTTTTCACCTAATATAATTTATGAAAAAAATAAATTTATGTTAAATAATTGTAAAATCTAAGTATAAAAGTAAATATAATACTTTTATTTTATTATATTTTATTATATAATGAAAAAGGATGTGATTACAATGGCAAGAAATAGAAAAAAAAGAATGGATGTTAGATATATAATAGTAGGTATAATAGCAATTGTAGTTATAGTTATAGCAATTCTTTCTTATACACTAAATAAAGATAAAAAACTAAATAAATTAGAATCTATAGCAAAAGATACAATAGTAGGAATACAAAGAGTGATATATTATCCATTTAATGGTATAAGTAATCTTATAAGTGAATATAACGACTTAAGAAATGTAAGAAAAGAAAATGAAAAATTAAAAGATAAAATAGAAAAAGTTGATAGTCTAGAAGCAGAAAACGCTGAATTACAAAGAGAAATAGACAGATTAAAAGGAGAACTTAGTATTGATTATGTACTATCAGATTACACATATTTAAATGCAACGGTTGTAAGTAGAAATACTGGATATTGGTATAATACTCTAACCATAGACAAAGGAAAAAAGAACGGTGTAGAAGTGGGAATGGTTGTCATAAACTCTACAGGCTTAATAGGCAAAGTAATAACAGTATCAAATTTCAGCAGTGATATTAGACTAATAACAACAACAGATACTAATAATAAAATTTCAGTATCAGTAACTAATGGTGGAAATAAAATAACTGGATTAATTAATGGCTACGACTACGATAAAGGTGTATTAGAAGTAGAAGGAATAAGCAATACTGAAAGTGTTAATGTCGGAGATTTAGTATATACATCCGGATTAGGAGGAGTATTCCCAAGTGGAATATTAATAGGTAAAGTAGAAAGTATTACTACTGATGTATATGATTTAGCAAAAATTATAAATGTTACACCAAGCGCAGACTTTGACGATATTAATTATGTTAGTGTATTAAAAAGAGGTGAAAGTAAAGATGATAATTAGTGTTATAAGTTTAATCTTTTCTTTTTTATTTCAAGGATTTATATCTAATCATCTAAAATATAGCCTAACAAATCCTAGCTGGTTTTCTTGTGTATATTTATTAGTAACATTAATAATTTTATTTCCATATTTCCAAGATAGAAAAAAATACATAGAACTATTAGTTATCTTTGGATTACTTATGGATATAGTATATACTAACACTTTTATTTTAAATACCTTAATATTTTTAGTAATATATTTCATCTGCAAATTTATAAATTATTTTCTACCTCACAATATATTTACCATTAATCTTTTAAATATTATTTCAATGGTAGTATATCATGTATTAACATTTATAGTCTTATTAATAATAGGCTACGATCACTATAGTGTATTATTATTACTTAAAATAATATCTCATAGTGTTTTAATGACTTTAATATATGGTAATATTATGTATTTTGTAATTTCTTCTTTAATGAACCAATTTCAAATAAAAGATATAAAATAAATGTTGTTTAATTAAACAAAATATATTATAATTATAATAGTAGGTGATTAATATATGGATAATAAAGTAATAGGGAAAAAATTAAAAGTAAATGACTTTAATATGGAATTTGGAAAACAAGCCAAAATGGTAAATCTTATCTGTTTCTATAAATATACTAGTGATAATGGATTGTATGCTATATATTGTGATGACACTAATATTCCATATGGAATACTAAACTATGGTACTGCTCATATAAAAGGAGATTCTTTAATAGTAATAGGAAGTAAAAACCCCAACCAAGAAATGGTTAAAGAATTTGCTTTTAAACTATCAAATAACGAAGATATCAGCAATTTTATAGTTCAAGATATCAGTAATATTAATTCAATAGAACTAGTCAGTCCAAATAAAATAGAAATTAAAAAAGAAGTGCTATCATCATTAGTGGATAAAACAATTCCTAAACCAGCAGTAACAAAACAACCAAAAAATAAAAATGGTAAGAAAAAGTCAAATGTTTTACTACCAATATTAATAGTACTAATATTTGTAAGTGCTACTATATATTTCTTCTTTTTCAAAACTAAAGAAGAAGTAACAAACGTTGCTAAATCTATTGTTTGTAATACAGAATATAGAAGCAAAGAATTAGAAGCAAATGTTGTTGAAGATAATACTTATAATTTTAATCAAAATGATAAATTAGAATATGTTAATAAAGCAATTACTTATAAATTTGATAATGAAGATGAATATTTAAACTTTTTCGATTTAGGGCTTCAATATGAATATGTACCAGACAAAAACGAAGGAGTAGTTCAAGATAGTGAAAATTATACATTTAAAGTAATCACTAAAGAAGTTGTAGATGACGATTACTTCTTGCCAACTGAATATGAAAAAGTTTTAAAATATTATAAAGATAAAGGATACAAATGTATAGAACAAGACAAGTAGGGATAATATGAAAAATTTTTACTTAATTTATGGAACAGATAAATCTAGGATCCATAAAAAAATAGAAGAAATAAAAGAAAAATTAAAAATAGAAGAAATAATAAAATATTCTTTAGATAAAGATAATTTAGAAGATATAATATTAGATGCTTCACTAGTGAATATGTTTTCTAGTACAAAACTAATTTTAATAGATGACGCTAATATATTTACAACTTCAAAAAAAGAGATAGATACTAAAGTATTAGAAGATTATCTAAATAATTATAACAGTGATACCTATATTATATTTGAATGCAATCAAGAAAAAGTAGATACTAGAAAAAAAATATACAAAAAGATAAAAGAATTAGGCGAAATAATAGAAATAGTTAAACCAGATAAAAAAAGCATAAAAGAATATATTTTAAATCTCGCTAAAAAAAATAATTATGTAATAGAAGATATTGATTATCTAACAAATAAAATAGGAACAGATGTAAATAATGTTGATAATGAATTAACTAAATTATTTATATTCAAAACAGAAGATAGAAAAATAACAAACAAGGATATAGATAAACTAATAATACCATCATTAGAAGATGAAATATTCGCTCTTAGTGATGCTGTAATTAAAAATGAAACTAAAAGATCTTTAGATTTATTAGAAGAATTTATTAATAAAAATTATGATGAAATGCAAATAATCATTCTTTTAGCAAATAGTTTCAGATTTATGTATCAAATAAAATATCTATCTAATAAAAATATGTCTAGTGATATGATAGCAAAAGAACTATCTGCAAACCCATACAGAGTTAAAATTAATCTTAAAAACTGCTATTATTATAGTGAAAGTGATCTACTACTA
>CAVJSY010000144.1:0-6393 GCA_963652285.1 Oribacterium sp. | reverse complement strand
AGTCTACTTTTTTAGTATATTTATTTGATATAAATACTAGTACTACAAATAATATAATAAATATTAAGGCTAAACTTATAAATATCTTACCTTTAAAACATAGTAGCGCTATTACTAAGATAAAGTCTATAAATCTTAAGAGTGATAAGATTCTTGCTTTATTTAGATTATCGTTATAGATATTATTTATTTCTTTAATTTTTTTTGTAATGTTTATCATAAAAACTTCTCCTTATTTGTATTTTATATATTTTTTATAATTTTTAAATATATTTTTTTGTTTTGTATTTTTATTTATATATATACTTTCTAAGTTAGGACAATTATCTAGGGCATTGTCTCCTACAAAAATAATTGATTTTGGAATGTATAAGGATTTTAAATTAAGACATCCTATGAAAGATTGGTTTCCTATTTTTATGACTGTATAAGGTATTACAACTGTTTCTATATCACTATTTCCATAGAAGGCTGAATCTTCAATACTTAATACTGGTAAGTCATCTATTAAGGCTGGAATGATAATATTTTTATCACTTCCATTATATGCAATTATATTGATATGATCTGAGTATACATCATATACATAGTCATCATAATAATTGTTTTTACTTACTGGATATTTATAAATATTATCTAAATTATTATTATTTTTTAGAAGTAATATAATAATAAAAATACATGCTATAATGGTTACTGTAATTATTATCTTTTTAATCATAATAACTACCCTCCTAATTAATTATATAAATTTTTTTAGAAAAAAGCAATATAAGTTGCAAATTATATAAACTTGTAGTAAGATTAACTTAGTAATAGAAGGTAGGTAATATTATGAATATAGGTAATATTTTTAATAAAATTGGTAGTTATATAGATACAAAAAAAGAAGAAAATAGAATATATAATGAACTTGTAAATAATTCTTTAGTTTTTACTAATTTTTATAATCTTACTAAGAATAATACTATATGTAATGAAGGTAGATGTGAGGAATATATGTTGTTGTGTCCTAATTTAAATAAGGAATATGCAATGATATTAGATAGTATAGTTCCTATATATGAAACTGCTTTATTTATATTATATACTACACAAAAGAAAGATAATAAGAATTATGTATTGGTATTTACTAACTATAGAATATTTGTAATAGATAAAACTACTTATACAATATTAAACTATCAGGATATAAAGTTATTTGATATAATTAGTAAGTCTTTAATGACTCAGATAATTAACTTTAATAATATAATATTAGGTATAGATACAAATAAAGATAATATTGAAAATGTAGAGAAATTTTTTAAAGATAGTACTAATAGATATGAATTAATAAATAATAAAACTAAATATTTATGTGGTATAGTTCCTGTTTATCAAAGACTAAATAAGATTAATTCTGGTATTAGTATTGATAATAATAGATATGTAGTATTTCATGATAGAAAAGAGAAAAATTATAAGGTGCTATATGATGATATTTTAAATTATGAATTAATGGAAGATGGAATTGTAGTACTTAAAAAGAAGACAATGGACGCTAGTCATAGTATGAAATCAGTAAAACAAAGTTGTAGTACTATTACTTTAAGGGTTACTCTTAAGAATAATGAGATGTTTATAATAACATTACTTGAAAGTTCTGCTTTTGCTTCAACTTATAATCATACTGATCAAACTTATATAAATAATTTTAACTTTTCAAAGGAAATAATTGATAAATTAGATTCTTTAGCACCTAAATTATATTAAAATAAAGTATTAATTATTAACTATAACATAAAATAATACTGAGGTGAATATATGAAATTTAAAAAAATCTTTTCATATTTATTATTTTTGCTTCCTTCGTTTATTTCTAGTATATTGTTTAAGGTTGATAAGAATTATTATTTATCTTTAAGGCTGCCTTTCTTTGCACCGTCTCCTGTTATTTTTGCTATAGTATGGCCTGTTTTATATATATTAATAGCATACAGTATTTATAAGACTTATAAAGATAGAAATAATATTTATACTATATCATTAATTTTTAATTATATTTTTAATCAATTATATACTTTTTTCTTTTTTGTTCTTAAGAATAATTTTTTAGGATTAATTGACTCTATAATAGTTTTAGTAACATCTATAGTGTTATTTATAGAGATTAAAAAAATAGATAAAAATAAAAGTTATTTCTTAATTCCTTATATATTGTGGAATATATTTGCCTTTATTTTATCTATTTCAATAATAATTTTAAATTAATCTAATCTTTTGGTGATTATTTCATATCCGTCTTTTGTAACTGCTACTGTATGTTCGTAGTGAGCGGCTGGTTTGCCATCGTCTGTTTTTATAGTCCAACCATCTTCTAACATATAAATATCGGCAGTACCTAAATTTAGCATTGGTTCGATACAGATTGTCATTCCTTCTTTTAAGATAGGCCCTGTATGTGGTTTACCATAATTAGGAATATCTGGGTCTTCGTGCATTTCAGTACCTATTCCGTGTCCTACTAATTCTTTGACAACACCTAAATGGTGTTTTTTTGCATATTCTTCTACAGCGTGGGAAATGTCACCTATTCTATTTCCTGGTTTAACTTGTTTAAGTCCAACGTATAGAGCTTTTTCTGTATGTTCCATTAGATATTGTTTTTTTTCTGATATATCCCCTACTGCATAAGTCCATGCAGAGTCTGCTTGATATCCGTGATATCCAATTACCATATCTAATGTTACTATATCTCCATTTTTTAATTTTCTTTTACCAGGAATTCCGTGTACCACTTCATCGTTAACACTTATACATAGTCCTGCTGGGAATCCTTCATATCCTTTGCATGATGGTACTCCCCCATTTTTGATGATAAATTCTTCTGCTAATCTATTTATTTCAAAAGTTGTAATACCTGGTTTTAAGAATTGTTTTAAGTATTTGTGAGTTTCTCCTACTAATCTTCCAGCTTCTTTCATTAAATTTATTTCGTGTTCGCTTTTTATACTAATCATAATTACCTCCTATAAAATTTTTCCTTCTATATAACAATTATATATATAACTAGGATTTTCATAATACATACTGCTATTATAATTATCGATGTACTTAATTATCCAAGAAGACATAACATTAATTAAGTTTTTAACAAAGTTATCAGGATTATTATCAATCATAATTATTAATCTTTTATATACTTTGCCTATGTCAAAATAAGTTGGCACTGTAGTATGACAACTAGAAATTATATCATAATCACCCTTATTAATTTCTGATGATTTTATAAACTCATCTGCTACACTTTCTATGTTTTCGGTATGATATACATCTGCTAAATTATATATTTTTGTAATATTATTAACTCCTAATTTTGAAATAACATATTCTTTTGTGTTTTTGGTTATTCTAGCAATATACTCTATTAAACTACATGCATAAAATAAATTATTTTCTTCTTTACTTTCATTATTCATAAGATACATCCTCACTATCTAAAAATTTTAAACATTTTAATGACCTTTCCGTACAAAATGTAATTTGATGAGTAGGATGTTTAAATTTTGCTAGTTCCCAAAAAGCCTCTCTTGTAATATTGCCGCTTACTAAATCAGTAATATAATTGTATACTTGATCATCTGCCATTGGACCTACTACTATATCATAATCATGCTTTTTACCACTTCTTTGAGCTATTATAAAATCAAGCCATTCTTCGGTCATTAAATTAAATTCTTTAATTTTTAGATTACTATTCTCTTTATATTCATAAATATTGACAATACTTGTATCGTATTTTTTAGCCCATCTTATTGCCTGTTCTTTTAAAATGGTTAGGTAGTAACCATTGCCAAAATCTTTTGTAAATTTTCCTGGTATGATTTTTGGATAATCTACTTTAACATTACTTCCGTGATATACTACTTGCATGTTTACACCTCCAATATCTTTTTATTAATTTAATTTGCTTTTTCATTAACATAGTCTTCTATAGTTTTTGAAGACATTGCTAATATGTCATTAAATTCATTCATTTTATTTAAATATTCAATATATGCAGGGATGCTATTTAATTCTTTTACTTTACTTTCGATTAGAGCATCTACTTCTTTATAAGAATCATCATTATTATATTCAAGTCTAGTAGATTCTTTTTGTAGTTTTTTTATTTCTTCAATTAATTCATTAATTTTGGTATCTTTTTTTAAAGACTTACCAATACTTAAATAGTTTTTATATTCTTTAGAATTTTCTATTGCTGCAAATAAATTATCTATTTTATTATCCATTATCTACAATCTCACCATCCATACTCCAAGTTTTTACTTCAGTTATTTTTACTTTAACAATTTTACCTATATATTTATTGTCTGCTTTAATATTAACTAGTTTCATAGTATCTGTATAACCCATTAATTTATCTTCTTTATCGCTTGGTCCTTCTATTAATACATCTACTACTTTGTTTAGATATTTTTGATTATTTTCTAATGCATATTTATTAACAAGTTCATTTAACTTGTATAATCTTTCTTTCTTTTCTTCTAGAGGTGTATCATCTTTTAAGATAGCAGCAGGTGTTCCTTCTCTTTTAGAATATATGAATGTATAGGCTAAGTCATATTTTAATTCGTTTACTACGTCTAATGTATCTTGGAAATCACTAGCAGTTTCTCCTGGAAAACCTACTATTATATCAGTACTTATTGAAACGTTAGGTATCATTTCTTTAATTTTATTAAATAATGTGATGTATTCTTCTTTAGTATATCTTCTTCCCATTAATTTTAAAATTCTAGAAGATCCACTTTGGATAGGTAGATGAATATATGGCATAATATTTTTATATTTTGCTATTACTTTAATCATATCATCTGTAAAATCCCATGGATGAGATGTTAGAAATCTAACTCTAGGAATACCTGTTTTGGCAACATCTTCAAGAAGATTAGACATATCATAATCAATATCTAGATCTTTACCATAGGCATTAACATTTTGTCCTAGTAATGTTACTTCCATATAACCATCTTTAACTAAATCATTAACTTCTTTTATAATGTCAGTATACATTCTACTTCTTTGTTTTCCTCTAGTATATGGAACGATACAATAAGTACAGAATTTATCACAGCCATACATAATGTTTACCCAAGCTTTATATTTTGAATCTCTTTTTACTGGGATACCTTCTATTACTTCTCCTTCTATACTAAATACTTGCATTTGTTGTTTTTTATACTTAATAGCGTCTTTTATATAGACCGGTAGTTTATGGATGTTATGAGTTCCCATTACGACATCTATCCATTTATATTTGTCTTTAATTTTTTTACAAACATTTTCTTCTTGGGCCATACATCCTGCAAATACTGTTATTATGTTAGGGTTATCTTCTCTTAAATGCTTTACTCTACCTAACATACCATCAACTTTATTATGAGCATTTTCTCTAACAGCGCAGGTATTTAAGATAATTACGTCAGATTTTTCCATATTATCTTCTTTAGTATATCCCATTTCTTCCATAATTGCAGCCATATTTTCACTATCATGTACATTCATTTGGCAACCATATGTTAGAATGTGATATTTTTTTCCAAGTCCAAATTCTTTCATTTCTTTAGGGACTATTTCATCATATTTAATAATATCAGTTTTTTTATTAGTTCTAATTCTAGCATCTTTTAAATTTGGTAAATTCATATTATCACTTCTTTCTTCTTAATTTTTTGCTTTTTTCTAATAATGTTTTATGTATATCATAATTCATTTTAAATTCTTGATTTAGTAAAATTCTTTGATTTAGATGTTTAGCAAGATTTTTGGTTCTATAAAAATCAATTTCATAATTACTATTATTATCAAATAAATAATTATGTATCATATATAAGTTATAACTATCAGCATATTTCCATAATGGATCTGTTACTCCTGCGTAAGAAGCAAATCCATTAAAGGGTTTGGGAATATCTGTATAAAATGATTTAGAATAATTTCTTTTTAGTTTGAACATTAATCTTTCATCTTCTTTTAAACTAGGCACCAGGCTTATAAAACTTTCATATTCCGCTAGTGATAATAAATCACAATTATAACTTTTATATAAGAATGGTAATTCTAATACATTCATGAATTTACTTGTTCTATATCCAATATTTTTCATAACTTGTTTAACTATTAATCCGCCTAAAGCAAGTTCAGAATTTTTACCATATTTTTTAATTAATGAATTTAATTCTTTAGGATGACACAAATAATATTCTACATCAATATCAGAAATTTTCAAGTTTTTTATAGCAAATAAGAATAAATATTTTAAAATATCATAATAATCATTATTTGAATTATTATATTTTAGTCTGGAGTTAACTTCGTTATAATCCATTTTCTTACTTACTATTATTT
>CAVJSY010000143.1:0-5441 GCA_963652285.1 Oribacterium sp. | reverse complement strand
GTATAGCCTTGTTCTTCATATTTAGCATTAGGGCATATTGTTACTTCTTTTTCTCCTACTAAAGTTATAGTTGGTTTCTTTGTATCTACTACTTTAACTATTCTTTTTTTAGAGATATTTATTCCTAAATATTTATAAGTATAAGTAACTTGATAACTCCCTATTTTAGAAGTATTTACATTATTTATCGTTATTAAATCTTTAGTAATATTTTTAAATAATTTAACTCCTTTAGCCCCTTTATCTGTATATTTGGTGTTATATTCTAATGTTATATTCTTACTACCCTGAATTTCAATAAATGGATAGTTTATAAATATCATTAGAAAGCCTATTATCAATACTAATAAAATAGAAAAGATTGCTATCATTTTGTAGTTTTTCTTAGTTTTTATTTCTAATTCTTGTTTGCATTCATCTATATTATTTACTAAATCTTCAAATGACATATTTAATAATTCATATCTCGTTTTTATTTTTTGATATTTATGGGTTATATTTCTTTTCTGATTTTTTCTTACTTTTTTAAGTCTTATTTTCTTTTTCTTCTTTTTGGACATGTGATATCACCTTACTACATTATATATTTTAGAGGTTAGAAAAAGAAGTTATCTACTCCTTCTTCCTGTTCTCTCTTTTGTCTCTTCTTCATCTAAATAGAAAAGATTTTGCTTTTTAGTTAATTGTTTTGAGAATAATCTCATCCTAAACTCATTAATTATTATTTGAATTTTCTTTAGAGTCAAACTTTGATAAGTATTACCTAAATATTTAACATAATTATTTATTATTTGCACTCTTAATTTTTCAGCTTTCATTAATGATTCTCTTAAAACTCCTTCGTCTCCTCCAGATGGATCTTCATCACAAAATTTTAAGTATTCTAGCCATTTTTGGATTTTAATATTTATTTTCTTTTTAATTACTTTTTCACTTAACGAGGGATTTATAAAGATTATTTTATTCACTCTAATACCATCGTATATATCTGTTTTAGGAGTTAATTTATATCCATTTAACTTTTCATATTCCATATATACTATCTCATTAGTCTTACTATTTTTTTCTAGAAAATAATTTAAATTTGCCATATCACACCTACTTTTCTATTTTATTTAATCTAATAGAGGTTAATTCTTTTCTTTGATTTTCACGATATTTTCTTATATTTTCATGATGTCCTGATAATAATACTTTTGGTACTTTCATACCTCTAAATTCAGCTGGTCTTGTATATTGAGGATAATCTAATAAATCATCTGTGAATGATTCTGATACTAATGACTCTTTATTTATTACGCCTGGAATTAATCTTACTACTGCATCAGTGATTGCCATTGATGGTATTTCACCACCAGTTAAAACATAATCTCCTATTGATAATTCCATATCTACGATGCTTTTTATTCTTTCATCAAATCCTTCATAGTGACCACATAGTAATATTATATGTTTTTTTGTACTTAAATCATAAGCAATATTTTCATTAAATGTTTTACCTGATGGGGTCATCATAATAACAATACTATCTTCTGTTTTTACATCTTCTATCGCTAGAAAAACTGGTTCACACATTAGGACCATTCCAGCGCCACCACCAAATGGATAGTCATCTACTCTCTTATGTTTATCTTGCGAGTAATCTCTTATGTTATGAATATTTATTTCTACTATTTTTTTATCTATGGCCCTTTTTATTATTGATTCATTTAAGAATCCTTCAAACATAGATGGAAATAGTGTTAAAATGTCTATTTTCATTATTTATACCTCAATTAATCTATTAATCCTTTTATATCTTTAATAATTATTTGTTTCTTTTTTAAGTCTACATTTAATATTATATCACTTACAAATGGAATTAGGAAGTCTTTTACTCCGTTGTTTACAACAATTATTTGATTTACTTTATATCTTTCTATTCTTATTACTTTACCTACAACTTTATCATTTATTATAGTGGCAAATCCTTCTACTGTTTCATCCAAGTATTCACTATCATTTAAGTTTAAATCACTTTCTAAGATATAAACATTTTCCCCTTTATATTTTAATACTTCATTTATATTGTTATAAGCTAATAATGTTATCATATCAAAGTTTTTATGTTGTCTATAAGTATTAATTTCTTCTTCTATTTTATTATTTCCTATATATATTTTCATATTTTTTTTAAATACTTTATCTTTATATTTAAATTTACTTAATATTCTTAGTTCACCTTTAATTCCATGAGTATTAACTATTTTTCCTATATATATATATTTCATTTCTATTTCCTTTCTATGATCCGCTTTAACATAATATGTATCTAAGCGGTTATTCTTAGACATAATTATTTCCTTATAATTATAACATCTTTTAATATTAATTAAAAGAAATTAATTATCTTTTTTTAACTTTTGCTCTAGGTTTTATTGCTTCATACCCTTCTGGAATTCCATATTGTATTTTTAATTGTTTAGAAACTTTAGGTATTATATGCAAATAGTACATATTATTATATTCTTGTTTCCAACCTTTACAAGGAGTTGGCTTATCTAAAAATATTCCATTTTTTAAATAAATATATTTTTGTTCTTCATAAGGAAGATTATTAATTATATTTAATACTTGTTCTTTAGTATATCCAGGAAAATAATCATATATAGTTTTTCTTATTCTTTCTTTAGGAACCAATTCTTGATATTTAGAAACGATATTTTGCTTAATCCTTTTAGAGTTTGGCTGATGTTCGTATAGACCTTGCTCCAATAATTCTTTATATATTATAGCTTCTATCCTTCTTATTCGTAAGGATACAGCAGAAACAGTAATATTATAAAAGTCTGCTATCTGTTGATTAGTATAAGAAACACCATCATAAAAGCCACAATATAAAGATATAAAATCTTTATCACGAGCAGGTAATCTATTAATAATTTTCCTTATTATTTTATTTTCTTCTTTCTTTAATATAAATCCTTCTATATCACAATTATCTTTTGCTAATGCCAAAGTATTTTTATAATATATTTCTTCTTCTACATCTAAAGTTTGAATAACTGCTTTATCATAACTATTTTCTTTAGCAAATTTAGAATCACTTTTTATAAATAATAATATTTTATTTCTTATACAAGAAGTAGCATAACTAGAAAATTTAAATCTCCTAGTATAATCATAATTATCAACCGCTGCTATTAACCCTAGTAAGCCTAATTCTATTAATTCATTTTTATCATAATTACTATCAAAACTGTTAACATAATCAAATACTAATCTTATATTATGAAGAATTAGTTTTTCTCTAGCACTTTTATCCCCATTTTTATACTGTTTAAAATATAAAAGAGTTTCTTCATTTGATAAAACTTCTGGTAATTTATAATAATCAAATACATTTCCCTGTTGCATACTACACCTCTTCTCTTAAAATATTATACATATTATAATTTATATTTTATATTTTTTAACTAACAGATAACAAAATAACAAGTAATATTACTTGTTATTGATTTCATATAATAAAATTGAAGCCGCTACTCCAGCATTTAAACTCTCACAATTTTCATTCATTTTAATATAAAGATATTCATCACATAAATTATCTATATCATTACTTATTCCTTGACCCTCATTGCCTATTACTAAAGCAAAGTGAGAGTATATTTTAGCATCTTTTACATCTTTACCATTTGTAACTTTTGTACCTATAATTTTATAATCTTTCTTTTTTAAATCATTAATAAACTTTATTGGATCTCTAGAAATTATATTTATATGAAACATCATTCCTTGATTTGATCTTACTACTTTAGGATTATATAAATCTACTGTATCTTTACTTAATACTATTGTATCTATATAAAATGCTACAGCACTTCTTATTATTGTTCCTAAATTTCCTGGATCTTGGATATGATCTAGTATTAGTATCTTTTCTCCAATATCATCTTTCTCTTTTATCTTTTCTACTACTGCCATTACATTAGAAGGGTTATCAGTATTTGCTAATTTTTTTAATATTTGTTTAGTTACATATGTCGTTGGTACATCTAGTGGAAATATCTCATCTTGTTCTAATATTAGTTCTTTTACTATTCCTTCTTTATATGCTTCTAATACTAAGTGTTTAGTTTCTATTAAAAAAAGATCAGATTCATCTCTATATTTTTTTTGATTTAACTTACATAGTTCTTTTATATGCTCATTATTTAACGATGTTATTAGCATTATCTCACTTCTTTCTATTAGTCATTTAATTTTTTTCTTACTTCTTTATAGTTTGGGTAATACTTTGCTACTTGATTCCAGAATTCTTTAGAGTGATTAGCCTCAATAAAATGTGATAACTCATGCACAATTACATAATCTAAACATTCTATATCATACTTATATAATTCACTATTTAATGTTACATTGTGATTTTCTATATTACATACTCCCCATCTTGTTTTCATTTTTCTTATTTTTAAATTAGGAGTGGGAATATCTTCAATATATCTATTGTACCAATATTGGAGGTGCGAAGAAAATGTTGTTTTTATATATTTTGATAGCCAATTATTTAATGTTTTTTCATCTTTTACATAAATTATATTATCTATAATTTCTATGCTAGTATCTCTATTAAAAATTATATTATATTCTTTACCAAAAAGAAAGAAATGACTTTCTTTTTCTCTTTTTCTTTCTTGCTTTTCGATCATTTTAATAATACTATTATAATTATCTTTAATTAATTTATCTATAACTTTATCTCTTACAAAAAGTCCACAAGTTACTATAACTTTTCCATCTTTTACACGAATATAGATGTTTTTATTTCGTTTTTTTATTACTTCTATATCGTATTCTTTATCTTTATAACTAATCTTCATCAGCAGTTATTGTACATAAATTATAATTAGGAAATTTAAATATTTTTGCTATAGTACTTGGTAGTTTTTTATCTTTATAGTCATTATAGTTATTTACGCAATCATTATAAAAATCTTTGGCATAATTTATATTTTCTAAACAACTATTTACTTCTTTTTCATACTCTTCTAATTTATTATTAGAATGAATATTTTTTGCTACAAAATCTAAGAATTTTATAAGTCCTAAAACTTTATACATTCTCTCATTTGCATCTTTATTTCCTTCTAGATTTCTTCTTACTATTTTTACATCTTGTATCTTATCTTCTCCATAAGTATCTTTTATTAAATCTTCTACATTGCTAGTAATATTACAAATATTAGTTATCTCTTTATCTAAAGTTTCATATTTATCTTCTACTTTCTTTTTATAAAAAGATAGTTGATTATATATACCTAATATATATAATGATATCATTAATAATAATCCAAATATTACTATAATTAGTACCTCTACAAATCCCATTATTATCACCTCAACTATTTTAATTTTATCATATTTTTTTATATTTTTAAATACTTAGAATAATATTTATT
>CAVJSY010000142.1:0-12237 GCA_963652285.1 Oribacterium sp. | reverse complement strand
AATTAGAGGAGATGTTATAATTAATTTTTATTTAGATCCAATGTACGGGATTATAATGGATGTTTATAATAAAAATTTATATGGTAATAATATTAATACTAAAATAATATTCCATTTAGATTGTAACTTTTTAATAGAAGTTAATTATTTTAATTGTAAAAAGAATACTCATTTATATTATTATAAAAATAAGTTTTATAAGGTTTATGATAATGATAGTATTTATGATGGAGAGATTATTTATAATGTAGCAGAAATTATAGATAATGGAGTTAGTTTATATACATAAGAGGTGATAATTATGAAGATGCCTACAGTTGCTTTAGTTGGAAGGCCTAATGTTGGAAAAAGTACAATATTTAATAGATTAGTTGGAGAAAGAATATCAATTATTGAAGATACTCCTGGTGTTACTAGAGATAGAATTTATGGTGATGTTAGTTATTTAAATTATAAATTTCACTTGATTGATACTGGTGGAATTGATGTTAGCAAAGAGTTGTTTAATGATGAAATTAAAATTCAGACTAGTATTGCTATAGATGAAGCTGATATTGTTGTATTTATTGTCGATGGTAAGGAAGAATTAAATAGAAATGATTTTGTTATTAGGGATATGCTTAGAAAAGCTAATAAGGAAGTTATAGTTGCTGTTAATAAGATTGATAGTAAAAAAAGAGAAGACAATATTTATAATTTTTATGAATTAGGTTTTGGTGATGTTATTGGAATTAGTGGTGAACATAATATTGGTATTAGAGATTTAGAAGATAAAATTGTTTCTTACTTTAAGCCAGTAGAGGATAATGAGTATAGCGAGGATAAAATAAAATTTTGTATTATTGGTAGACCTAATGTTGGTAAGAGTAGTTTAGTAAATGCTATATTAAATGAAGATAAGGCTATAGTAAGTGATGTAGCTGGTACTACTAGAGATGCTGTGGATACTGAATTTAGGTATGAGGGAAAAGATTTCGTTGCTATTGATACTGCTGGTATTAGAAAAAGTGGAAAGGTTTATGAAAATATAGAAAAATATAGTGTTCTTAGAAGTATGAAGGCAATAGAACGTAGTGATGTGTGTGTTGTAGTAATTAATGCTGAAGAGGGAATTATTGAACATGATAAACATATTGCAGGATATGCTATAGAGGCGGGAAAACCTGTTGTGTTAGTTGTTAATAAATGGGATACTGTTAATGATAAAAATGATATAAAATCATTTACTACTTTAGTTAGAAATGAATTTCAATTTTTAAGTTATGTTCCTATTGTATTTTTATCTGCTTTAACTAAGAAAAGAATTCATACTTTAATGCCAGAGGTGTGTAGAGTTTATGAAAATTCTAAAAAGGAGATTAAAACTAGTTTATTAAATGATGTTATTAGAGATGCTGTTATGTTAAATCAACCACCTTCTTACAAAGGTAAGAGATTGAAAATATATTTTGTTAATCAATCTGGTACTCAGCCTCCAAAATTTACTATGCATGTTAATAGTAAAAATTTAGTTCATTTTTCATATCAAAGATACTTGGAAAATAAAATTAGAGAAAATTTTGATTTAGAGGGGACGCCTATTATTATTCAATTTAAAAATAAAAGTGAAGAATATTAAAACAGTTATCAACAAATTTGTTGATAACTATTTTTTGTTTTATATATAATATATTTTTTAAGCGATATTTTATTATGAAACATAACCTTATATTATACATATATTAATGTAGGAGGTAAATTTATGGCTTTTTCTGATAGTTTTTTTGATAAAATAGAAAAGAAAACTAAAGTTGATAAACAAACTATTTTATCTTTAGCAAATAAATTGCAGGCTGGCAATATGAAAGATGAGGGGACTTTAAAAGAAGTTATTTCTGATATATCTAGGATTACAGGAAGGGAAGTATCTAAGGAAAAGGAACAGAAAATTATTGATACAGTATTAAATAATCAAGTACCTAAGGATATTGATAAATATTTTAATGAGTAATATTGTTATTGGTATTGTTTTAAGAGAAGAAGAAATTAATGATATTAAATATAAGATGGTTCCTAATAATAATATGAAATATTTATATAATAAGTGCAGTTATATTGGAATTATGAATTATAACAATGAATTTGATCCTAATGTATTAGAGTTAGTTGATGGAATTATTATTCCTGGTGGTCGTGATATTTATCCATATCATTTTAAAATTTTAGACTTTGCTATTAAAAATAATATTCCAATACTAGGAATATGTATGGGATGTGAGATAATTGGACTTTATAGTATTAATAAGAATAGTGATGAATATTTAACTAAAGTTAATAATCATTGTGGTGCTGATATTCATCATAAAAATACTTTAATAAATGGTAGTTTACTATATAATTTATTAGGTAGTGAAATAGAGGTTAATAGTAGGCATATGTATGCTAATAAAGAAATTGGCAATAATTATAAGATTTCTGCTATAGCAGAAGATGGAACAATAGAGGGAATAGAATATATAGATAATGATCATTTTGTATTAGGAGTTCAATGGCATCCTGAAGATATGGATAATATGAGTAGTATATATGATTATTTTTTAAAGGAAGTTATTAAAAGAAAGATTAGTCATGACAAGTGATTAATCTTTCTTTTATATTTTTAGAATATTAAATATATAAATTTTAATTTTTGTTTCATAAGTAATATAAGGATTTATACGATGTATTGTAATTTTCTAAAAAAAATTATTAAAAAAGTCTTGACTTTGAGTGAACTCTAAGTGATATTAATATAGTGAAGTTTAAGAAAGAAAGGTGGAATAAATTATGATTAAACAAACTGCAGGACGAGATAGTTTAGGAGAATTTGCTCCAAAGTTTGCAGAATTAAATGATGATATTTTATTTGGGGGTGTTTGGTCTAGAGAAGATAAGTTATCTTTAAAGAATAGAAGCATGATAACTATTTCTGCTCTTATTGGAAAGGGGATAGTTGATAGTTCTTTAAAGTATCATTTGTTGGAAGGAAAGAAGAATGGAATAACTAAAGAAGAAATCTCTGAAATGATTACTCATTTAGCATTTTATTGTGGATGGCCTAATGCTTGGGCTGCATTCAATATGGCTAAAGAAGTATATCAAGATGATATTTCTAAAGATTTAAGAGGTGGTATGTTTGGATTAGGTGAGGAAAATGTAAAATATTCTAAATATTTTATTGGAAAATCTTATCTAAATCCTTTGACTGGTAGTGACTCTAGTGTATTTATTGCTAATGTTACTTTTGAACCAGGATGTAGAAATAATTGGCATATTCACAAATCTTCTAAAGATGGTGGACAGATTTTAATAGTAGTTGCAGGACATGGTTGGTATCAAGAAGAAAGATGTGAACCTGTTAGTTTGAAAGAGGGCGATGTTGTAGTAATTAAACCTAATGTTAAACATTGGCATGGCGCTAGCAAGGATAGTTGGTTTAGTCACTTAGCAATTGAAGTTCCTGGTGAAAATACATCTAATGTTTGGTTAGAACCTGTTAGTGATAGTGAATATAATAAGTTAGGAAAGTGATATTATGACTATAGCAGAAGTTTCTAAAAAATATGATATAAGTGCTGATACTTTAAGATATTATGAAAGAATAGGTCTTATTAAGAATGTTCCTAGGAATAAAAATGGAATTAGAAATTATGATGATGAATCTTGTAAGAGAATAGAATTTATTAAATGCATGCGTAGTGCCGGAGTAGAAATAGAAATATTAATAGAATATATGAATTTATTTGAGAGTGGAAAAGAAACTGCTCTTGCTAGAAGAAATTTACTTGTAGAACAGAGAGAAAAGCTACAAGAAAAACTAGATAATATTAATTCTACTATAGATAGATTAGATTACAAGATTAATATTTATGATGAGATATTAAGTGGTAAAAGAAAAGATTTTACGGAGGATGTTTATGAATAATAAAAGAAAATTAGTTGTATTTTATTCTTATACTGGTCATACTAAAATGATTGCTATGAAAATTTCAGAAAGATTAAATTGTGATACTTTAGAATTAAGACCTAAAATAGCATATAGTGTTGATTATCAAAAAGTTGTTGATGAGGAACAAAATAGTAATAGCGCTGATAAGATTATTGAAATTCAAGATATTGACATTGATTTAGATAATTACGATGAGATTATTATTGGTAGTCCTGTTTGGTGGTATACTATGGCACCTGCTGTTAGAACTTTTTTGAAAGATAATAATTTGAGTGGTAAAGAGATTAGATTGTTTGCTACTAACGCAGGATGGTTAGGGCATACTTTTAATGATATGAAAAAGATGTGTTCTTCTGATATGGTTGATGATGGAATGAATATTGTATTTGATACTGATTATAAGAGTAATAGACTTATTACTAGTGATAATGAAATTTCAAGATGGATAGATAGTTTATAATATAGATAGAAAAGAGGATAAGATTATGAAAAGTTTAGTTATTTATTTTTCTCATACTGGAGAAAATTATATGGAAAATGGTATTAGAAATATTGATAAGGGGAATACTGAAATTGTTGCTGAAAAGATAAGAGATTTAACTGGCGCTGATATGTTTAAGGTTATCCCTGTTAATGATTATCCATTCGGATATAGGGAGTGCTGTGATGTTGCTAAAGAGGAACTTAATAATGATGCAAGACCTATGATTAAAAATGTTCTTGATAATATTGATGAGTATGATACTATTTATATTGGTGGTCCTGTTTGGTGGGGACATTATCCAATGGCTATGTTTACTTTATTAGAAAAATTAGATTTTAGTGGTAAGATAGTTAAACCTTTTTCTACTCATGAAGGCTCTGGTTTAGGTAGTGTTGTTAGTGATGTTAATAAGTTATGTAAAGGCGCTATCATAAAAGATGGGCTTGCTATTAGAGGTTGTAAGGCTAGTTTATGTGATGATGAATTAAAACAATGGATTTAGGAAGTAATTAGTAGTATATCAAAAGAGATTTTATTTTTAAAAACTTAGGATACTAAGATAAATTGAACCCCAGTTAATCTGAGGTTTTTTTCTATATGATAAAAGTAATCCTTTTGGATTACTTTTCTGCCTAAGGAATCTCGTACTTAACATACGATTAGAACATTCGCATATGAAGTGCTTGGTTCGATACACCTTAAAGACCTTATATTATATTAATTTACAACTAATTTTTTAAATTTCCAATTGATACTACATATATTCCGTCATCTCGTTTATATGAGTAATCTGCACCAGTTAGTACCATTAAAAATGATGGATCACCATATTTTTTAGTATCTACTTTTTCTTTAAATTTAGTTAAATTTTCTACTGCAGTAGGGATTTCTCCAGCACCTAATTTTACTTCTATTGCTCCCCATTTACCATCTGCAGTTTCTAAAATACAATCCACTTCAAAATCATTCTTATCTCTATAGTAAGATAATCTTGCATCTATTGCTTCAACATAAATTTTTAAATCTCTCATACACATATTTTCAAATATGAAACCTGTAAAATTTAAATCTTTTATTAAATCTTCTCTTTTTAAATTTAATGCTGCTATTGCAAGAGAAGGGTCAACTAGTTCTAATTTTGGTGATACTCTTAATGGTGTCTTTGATCTTAAATTAAGAGTAGTAGCAGGTATATATTCTAATATATATAATTTTTCTAAGGTATTTAGATAATCATCTAATGTTGGGCGAGAAACCTCATTAATGAAATTAGATTTAACATCTTCTAAAATAGTTGATTTACTTGTATTTGTTGAGATATTTCTAGCAATACTTTTTAAAACTGCACTCATTTTTGATGAACTTCTTTCGGTGCCATCTACCGTTTTTATTCCTTCATTAAGCAAACTTTGAATATATTCTTTAGAAATTTTATATTTATTTTCTCCTTCAATATTCAAAGATTCAGGCCATCCACCCCTTATCATGGCATTAATTAATCCATCAAAATCTAATGGGGATACTCCTGATATGTCTTTTCCATTTATTATATCATTTAATGATACACTTCCGTTTGATTCGCCAGATTCATATAGTGACATAGGTCTCATTAATAACTTGGTGATTCTTCCTGTTCCAGTATGCATAACGCTATCTTCTGTAGGTCTAGCAGAACCAGTTAAAATATATTGCCCCTTTAGACCAGTATGATCAACATCCATTCTAATTGAATCCCACACTACAGGATACATTTGCCATTCATCAAACAATCTAGGTTTATCTCCTTCTAAAAATAATGATGGCTTAGTTTGATTTGTTTTATCATATTGCATTTTTTTATCAGGATCTTGAAATTCAATATAACTTTTTGCAAATTGTCTTGCAGTAGTTGATTTACCACACCATTTGCAACCTTCAATTAGGACCGCTCCCATATATTCAAGTTTATTTTTTAATACATTATCAACAATTCTTGGTATATATTTTTCCATTATTATCTCTCCTTTAAATAAATTATACACTATTTTTTTAATTTTGTTAATATATTATTTTACATTTTGGCTGAATTTCATTTTACATTTTGGCTTATTTTTATTTTACATTTTGGCTGGTAATTTTAATGATGTTATTTTTTTAGTGCTATTTGGAGATATTTTTATATTAGTAAGTCATAAAATTAGTATGATGTATTGTAAGTCTAATAATTAAATAGTTATAAAAATATTATCTTATTTAGTAATATTAAATTAGCGGTTACATAGTATTTAATGAATAGAGAGTGAGGTTATTATGGAAAAAATAGACGTTATGAAGAGTATTGCTTCTAGATGTGGTGGTGATATATATTTAGGGGTAGTAGGCGCTGTAAGATGTGGTAAGAGTACTTTTATTAAGAAATTTATGGAGAGTTTGGTTATTCCAAATATAAGTGATGAATCTGAAAGAAAAAGGGCATTAGATGAACTTCCTCAATCTGCTGGTGGTAAGACTATTATGACTACTGAGCCTAAATTTATTCCTGCTACTGCTGCTAAAATTCAAATAGATGATTTTAGTGCTAATATAAGGATGATTGATTGTGTTGGGTATGTTACCCCTTCTGCTAAGGGATATGAAGATGAAAATGGTCCTAGATTAGTTATGACTCCATGGTTTTCAGAAGCTATTCCTTTTGTTGAGGCTGCGGAAATTGGTACTGAAAAGGTTATTCGTGATCATTCTACTGTAGGAATTGTAATGACTACTGATGGTTCTATTGGAGAATTTGATAGATCTGATTATGTTAAGGCTGAAGAGAGTGTAATTGAAGAATTAAAGAGTATTAATAAACCTTTTATTGTTATTTTAAATTCTGTTCATCCTATGCTTCCTGAAACTGAAAAGTTAGCTTCTAATTTGAAAGAAAAGTATGGGGTTCCTGTTATTCCTATTAGTGTTGAAAATATGCAAGAAAGAGATATGTATGGAATTTTAAAGGAAGCTTTATATGAATTTCCTATCGAAGAGGTTAAAGTTAATATGCCTGAGTGGATTACTATTTTAAGTCCTAATCATTATTTGAAAAAAGAATATATTAGTAAGATTAAAGAGAGTGTAGTAGAGGTTAATAAATTAAAGGATATAGATAGTATTACGGAAGGATTTAGAAATTGTGAAGTTATTTCTAAGGCATACATATCAAATGTTGATGCATCTTTGGGAGAGGTTACTATTCAATTAGAAGCGCCTAATGGATTATATAATCAGATTCTTAATGAAGTAATTGGAACTGATATTGGATCACGTGCTAAAATGTTAGCATTATTCCAAGAGTTTAACGAAACAAAACAGGAATATGATCAAATTAAGGGTGCTTTGAAAATGGTTAAACAAACTGGATATGGAATTGCTACTCCTACTTTAGCAGATATGAAGTTAGAAACTCCAGAGATAATTAAACAAGGTTCTAGGTATGGTGTTAAACTGAAGGCTAAGGCTCCTTCTATACATATGATTAAAGTCGAAGTTGAATCTACTTTTGAACCTATTATTGGTAGTGAACTCCAAAGCAAGGAACTTATTGATTATCTTACTAAAGATGATAATAATGATATTTGGAAGAGTGAAATATTTGGTAGAAGTTTGGATGTTATTGTTCAAGAGGGAATACAGGCTAAACTATCTATGATGCCTGATAATATAAGATATAAACTTGGTCAAACTTTAACTAAAGTAATTAATAAAGGCTCTAATAACATGATTGCAATAGTTTTATAATTATAAAAGAGATATCCACAAATGTGTTGATATCTCTTATTATTATATATTATTATACACAAAAACCAATTAGTTCTGATAAACTAACTTATTTTGGCTTTAAGAATGTTATTATTTTGGCAAATTTAAAAAATGTTTCTGACTAATTCGAAGTTGTTGTTTGACTTTTTCATAATTGATACTTGATAAAATTAAAAAAATACTTTATAATTAAATTCAGAAAGAGGTGGCTGATATGTTAAAAAGAGATGCTGAAAAAGTTATAATAAATATTAATAAAACATTTAAAGTTTTGCTGGTTACTGGACCAAGGCAAGTTGGTAAAACTACTTTGTTAAAAAGTTTAATGCCCAAAGATATGACTTATATATCTTTAGATGATTTGACTTTAAGAGAACAGGCTAAAATAAATCCTAAGGGTTTTTTGGAAGAAAATCCAGGAAAATTATTTATTGATGAAGTTCAATATGCTCCAGAATTATTTCCTTATATAAAACTATTAGTAGACGAATCTGAGGATATGGGACAATTTTGGTTATCTGGATCACAAAAATTTCATTTAATGAAAGGTGTTAGCGAATCCTTGGCAGGTAGAGTAGGGATTGTTAATTTAAATAGTTTTACTTATTCGGAATTGATTCAAAATGATAAAAAAATTTTATTTACACCTGATAATTATAAAAAATCAGATTATATAAATGTAAATGATTTATTTGAAGCTATTTTTAATGGGGGAATGCCACATTTTAACGTGATGAAAGATATAAACAGGGATATATTCTTTGAATCCTACATAAACACTTATATTGAAAGAGATGTTAGAAGTTTAACTCAAGTTGGTGATGAACTTGCATTTAGAAACTTTTTAATTTCTGTTGCTAGTCGTACTGGGAAACAATTAAATTATTCAAGTATATCAAAAGAGGTTGGTATTACGGATGTAACTGTAAAGAAATGGTTAAGTATATTGATTACAAGTGGTTTAGTATATTTATTAGAGCCATATAAAAGTACTAAATTAAAAAGAGTTACGCATATGCCTAAAATAATATTTATGGATACTGGATTATGTTCTTATTTAGCAGGTTGGGATGACGCTAGAAGTTTACAAACTAGTTCTAGTGCTGGACATTATTTAGAAACTTATATTGTTAGTGAATTAATTAAATCTTATGATTCTAAGGGTGTAAAGTTAAACATTTCTTACTATAGAGATAAAGATAAGAATGAAATAGATTTAATTATTACAAAGAACAATGTATTATATCCTTACGAAATTAAAAAAACAAGTACTCCTACTATTTCTATGTTGAAAAATTTTGATAAGTTATCAAATAGTGATAAGAAAATTGGTATTGGGGGAATTATATGTTGTTATGATAGATTAATACGCTTGAATAACAATAATTATGTTATTCCTATTTCAAGTGTTATTAATGTAAGTGAATAATTATAAAAGAGATATCCACAAATGTGTTGATATCTCTTATTATTATATATTATTATACACAAAAACCAATTAGTTCTGATAAAACTAACTGGTCCGAGTTTTGAAAAAAATTGATTTTAATCAATCTTTATATTACAAGTCATTATATCAAACCCTAATCATAATATATTATTTAAATATATTATCGTTTGGATATAATAACTTGATGAGTAAAAATTGATTAAATTATTTAGATATTATCAGTATCTAGTTCAATTTTCTTATCTTATAAGTTTTTCTTTCTTAAAACAATTGCTTTACTTAGTGGAGATAAGAATCATCTCTAATGATTTTTCTTCCATAAGAACTAATATGAAATAAATAATATTTTATAATAACTATATAAACTAAATGATTATTTGTATTAATTAATTTTATTTAAAATATTAAATAAATAATTAATTTATAATATTTAGAGAATATAGGAAATGATAAACATTTCATAAAACTCACTTATTTTACATACTCTTTCTATCTAAGCAATTATATTGTATCACAAAATATTGTACTATGCAATAGTTTTTTTAAAATTTTAGTATCTTATTAGTTAATTTGTTTACTTATGGTTTTTTGACCTTTTAATAATATTTGTTAATGAAAACTCATAGTTAAAAAATGGTGATTTTCTTTATTTTTTATTTTAAAGGTCTTGATTTAAAGCCTTATTCGTGGTATCTTTATGTTGTAAGCATAGAGATGCTTATTATAGATTGAGAGGTAAAAAATATGACAAAAGCTGAATTAGTAGAATTTATTGCTGAAAATGCAGATTTAACAAAGGCTGATGCTGGAAGAGCATTAGACGCTATGATTGAAGGAGTTACTGAAGGATTAAAGACTAAAGGTAAAGTTACTTTAGTTGGATTCGGAACTTTCACTGCTAAAGAAAGAGAAGCACGTACTGGTCGTAATCCTCAAACTGGAGAAGCTGTTGAAATTGCTGCTCGTACAGTTCCTGGATTTAAGGCTGGAGCTAAATTAAAAGACGCTTTAAACTAATAACTCGTAAGAGTTATTTTTTTATATTAAAAATAGTTATCAACAAAAGTGTGGATAACTATTTTTGTATATATTTTTCTATTTTCTCTATTAAAATATTTTTGGTGAATGGTTTTGATATATAGTCTATAAAACCAATACTTATGTATTTTTCTTTGGCTCCTGTTACTGCATCTGCTGTTACTGCTATAATTTTAGTATTACATAAATTATCTTTTTTTATTTGTTTGATAGTGGTTATACCATCCATCTCTGGCATCATTATATCCATTAGGATTAAATCATATTTATCTTTTTTTAATTTTTCTAAACATTCTATACCATTATAACATTCATCTATTTCTAGATTTGTTTCTGATAATAATTTTTTAGCAACTTTTATATTTAATTTATTATCATCTACTATTAGTATTTTTTTATTTATGTAAGTTTTATTTTTTCTTTCTGGATTTACAATACATTTTACTTTAGTTTTTATTTGTTGAGGTATTATTACTTTAAATATAGAGCCTTTATTTATAGTGCTTTTTACTGTTATTTTTCCTTGCATTAATTCTATTAGATTTTTTACTATTACTAGGCCTAATCCTGTTCCTTCTATACTTGAATTTAATGGTGTGTCTAATCTTTCAAACTTTGTAAATAATTTATTTTGATTTTCTTTTGATATTCCTTTTCCTGTATCAATAACTGATATTTCTAAATTATATACTTCTTTTTCTTTTTTACCTGATATTACTATTTTTATTTCGCCTTTTTCTGTGAATTTAAAGGCATTTGATATTAAATTATTCATTATTTGTTTTATATGTACTATATCTCCATATAAAGTATTTGGAATGTCTTTACTTATTTCTAATTCATATTTAATTTTATTATTTTTAATTCTTACTTTATTCATTTTATAAATATTATTAAATTCTTCAACTGGGCTGTAATCTATACATTTTATTTCTAATTGTTGAGCTTCTATTTTATTTATATCTAATATATTACCTACGATTTCTAATAATGTGTTTGATGAGGATAAGATATCATCTATATCTTCTTTAGCCTCTTTCGGCATTTTATCTTTGTAACTATACAAATCTTCTGATAGACCTATTATAGCGTTTAATGGTGTTCTTATTTCATGAGACATACTGGAAATAAAATCACTTTTGGCATTATTAGCTTTTTCTGCTTCAATATGTGCTAAATTTAGTTGTCTTATTATTTTTAAATCTGGATTTTCTATTGTTTGGTACATCAGAAATACTATAAATGATTCAATGGATGTCATTAGTAGTATCTCTGGATGGATTCTTTGAATTATCATTCCTACGGAACCTATTGTTAAAAATAATAAAAGTGGAATATATTTTTTATTAGTGATTGTTTTTAAATTTTTAATAATTAATATATACCAAAATATAATATAAATAAATATTAAAATGTAAGATATATTTACTGAACTTCCTGATGCATATATTGAATTACTTTTAGAAACTAATTCTATTGGTAACAAAATTAAAAATATAATTCCTATAATGTAATATATAT